>CAZVNC010000616.1:0-1859 GCA_964628305.1 uncultured Ideonella sp. | reverse complement strand
GGCACTGAAATTGAAAACGCGGGTCATCGGGGAAACTCCAGCTGGGAACGAAGGCGAGGCGACAAGCGCCGAGGCGGCAGGATACCGAAACAACGCCGGCCGGCGACCGCACCGGCAGCGCGGTCTTTGCGGTCGCTCAAGCTTGGAGCGCGGCGTCGAGCTCCTGCGATACGGCCGATACGAGCGTGCGTGCAAGATCACGTCGCCCGACCCTGCCGGGCTGATCGGACCCGGGCACAGACAGCGCAAAGGCGCTGTCGTCGTCGACGAGTTCGATCACCCGCAGCCGCGGTTGCACTTCGCGCAGCGCGTCGATCAGTGCGGCGCATTCGGGTTCCGCGACGGGAACGCCGGTGACGAAGGTGTCCGGCCGGCGATCGCGCAGCGTGGCATGTGCCTGCTCGAACGTCGCCGCCGAATCGACGCGCAGACCGGCCGCCTGCAGCAGACGGTGCGCCTGCAGTCGGGTCGGGTCGCGCGGCTCGAGCAGCAGTGCATGGCGGCCGTCGGGCATCACCGTGCGCTCGAGCAGCTTCGCCGGGCGAACGGCAACCGGCGTGGCTGCGTCGCGCGTCGCGAAACCGAGCATCAGCATCACTGCCCGGCCGGCGGCCAGGCGCTGCGCCGACAGACTGCAGGCCCGCGCGAGCAGTGCAAACAGCTGCCAGTGCAGATCGTCGAAATCGTTGCCGCCGCCGTGCGCCTCGGCACAGTCGATGTGCAGCGTCAGCATCGGTTGCGCCGGCTCACCTTGCAGGGCCGCGCCAACCTCGATGCGGATGCCGATGCGCAGTGCGTAGTCGAGCGCCAGATCGAGCAACTGCTCGATCACTGCCGGCACCGCCTGGACGAACATCGGTTCGGTCGGGCCCTCGAGCCGAACGCCGCGGCGCTGCGCGGCGGCGGCCCATTCGGTGAGCGTCTGGCGTGCTGCGGCGGCAATGTCGAACGACTCGACCGTCGCTTGGCCCTCGCCAGAGAGCACGCGTGCGACCTGCTGCACCTGGACGCCGAAGTGCTCCAGCCGCGCGAGCTCGTCGCGCATGCCGCGCAGAATCGCACCGCGCTCCTCGCGCGCGACGGCGCCGAGGCCGCCGATCTGACGCTGCAGATCGAAGGCCGCGGCGGCGAAGGTTTCGCCGACCTTGGCAAGCACCTCGGGCGGCACCTTGGCCAGCACCAGTCCGGTCGACGGGGCGCCCGCCACGGCGCGCGAAGTGTATGGGTCGGATGTCATGGTGGATCGCGGCGATGCGGTGAAGTCAGGCGTTGGTTGCGGCGATCACTTCGCCGAGATCGGTCAAGCCGGCGAGCACCTTGTCGATGCCGTCCTGGCGCAAGGTCTTCATGCCGGCGGCGAGCGCGTCGGCCTGCAGCACGCCGGCATCCTCGCGATGGCGGATGTCGCGGCGCACCGCGTCGTCGGCCAGCATCAGTTCGTGGATGCCGAGCCGGCCCAGGTAGCCGTGCCCGCCGCAGCGGTCGCAACCGCGCTTGTGATACAGGCGCACGCGGCCCTCGGCGTCGCCGTGGTCGGCCTGCCAGCGTTTGCGCAGCGCGTCGAGCGCGGCCGCCGAGTCGATGCTCGCGCGGCTGCTGTTCAGGTAGTGACGAGACAGCGATTCGAGCTCGTCGTCGCTTGCCGGATGCGCCTCGCGGCAGTGCAGGCACAGTCGGCGCACGAGGCGCTGCGCCAGGATCGCGAGCAGCGAGTCCGAGAAATTGAACGGATCGAGGCCGATCTCGAGCAGCCGCACGATGCTCTCGGGCGCCGAGTTGGTGTGCAGGGTCGACAGCACCAGGTGGCCGGTCAGCGAGGCCTCGATCGCCATCTCGGCGGTCTCGGGGTCGCGCACCTC
>CAZVNC010000615.1:0-1874 GCA_964628305.1 uncultured Ideonella sp. | reverse complement strand
AGAAAGCCGAAGTCGCCGCGCCGCAGGATCGCCTCGGTGAGCCGCAGGTCGAGCTCGTGGTCGTGCGTCAGCACGAGGTAGTACGCGCCGGGCGGTGCGGCGCGCACCTCGGCTTCGACGGCGTCGACGCAGACCCGGCGGATGTGGCTCGGCCACGGCGTCGCGAGCGTGGTGCAGGGCGGGAACGCGTCCTCGCGCTCGTCGATCCAGTCGACGCTCGCGGCTAGCGTCGAAAGCAGCGTTGCGATCGCGCGTCCGACGTGGCCCGCGCCGTAGAGCTGCAACTGGAACAGCGGCGCCGCGTCAGTCCAGCGCTGCAGCGCGTCGGCATCGAGCCGCGTGTAGCCGAGCGTCACCGCGCCGCCGCAGCACTGGCCAAGGGTCGGGCCGAGCGCGAAGTGCTCGCTGCGCGCTGCGGCCGGCATTGCGTCCGGCAGTTCGCCCAGCATTGCCCGCGCGGTCGCGATCGCCTCCAGTTCGAGGCGGCCACCGCCGATCGTGCCGGCCGTCTCGCCGTGCGTGACGAGCATGCGCGCGCCGCGCTCGCGCGGCGCCGAGCCGAGCACTTCGGTGACCTCGACGACGATCGCGCGTTCGCCGGCGGCGAGCGCCGCTTGCGCCGTGATGCGCGTCGCGCGGTCCACCGTGCTACGTCGCCTGCACCGCGCTGATCGCGCGCAGGATCGCCTCGCAGGTCGCCGGTGCCGAAAGCGGCGGGTCGATGCGGTGATCGCCGACCGCCGAGATCGCGTCGCGGATCGCGTAGAAGACAGAGAACGGCAGCAGCAGCGGCGGTTCGCCGACCGCCTTGCTGCGATGAATGCTGTCTTCGACATTCGGGCCGTCGAAGAGCCGCACGTTGAAGACCGGCGGGCAATCGTTGGCGGTCGGGATCTTGTAGGTGCTCGGTGCGTGCGTCGTCAAGAGGCCCGTCTTCGGATGCCAGACCAGTTCCTCCATCGTCAGCCAGCCCATGCCCTGGATGAAGGCGCCTTCGATCTGGCCGATGTCGAGGGCCGGGTTCAACGAGCGGCCGACGTCGTGCAGCAGGTCGGCGCGCAGCAGCTTGCACTCGCCGGTCAGGGTGTCGACGACGACCTCGCTCACCGCGGCGCCGTACGCGAAGTAGTAGAAGGGATGGCCCTGCAGCTTCTCGCGGTCCCAGCTCAGGCCGGGCGTCGCATAAAAGCCGTCCGACCAGAGCTGGATGCAATCGACGTAGGCCTGCGCGACGACCGCCGAGAACGGCAGCGCATGGCCGTTCACCTCGACCTTGTCGTTCGCGAAGCGCACCGCCGCCGCGTCGCCGCCGTGGTGCGCCGCGGCGCACGCCGCGAGCCGGTCGCGAATCTGGCGCGCCGCGTCCTGCGCCGCCTTGCCGTTCAGGTCGCTGCCGGTCGAGGCCGCGGTGGCCGAGGTGTTGGCGACCTTCTGTGTGTCGGTCGCAGTCACGCGCACGTGCTCGAAGCCGACGCCGAGTTCGTGCGCGACGACCTGTGCGACCTTGGTGTTCAGACCCTGGCCCATCTCGGTGCCGCCGTGGTTGACGAGGATCGAGCCATCGTTGTAGACGTGCACCAGCGCGCCGGCCTGGTTGAAGTGCTTGACGTTGAACGAGATGCCGAACTTCACCGGCGTGAGCGCAAGACCGCGCTTGAGCACCGGGCTCGAGGCGTTGAACGCGGCTATCGCCTTGCGCCGCGCACGATAGCCGCTCGCGGCCTCGATCTCGGCCGTCAGTTCGTGGATCACGTTGTCCGCGACCGGTTGGCCGTAGGGTGTGATGTTGTTCGACGTCTTGCCGTAGAAGTTCACCTTGCGCACGTCGAGCGCGTCGCGGCCGAGCGCGCGTGCGATCGAGTCGATGATGTTCT
>CAZVNC010000614.1:0-1881 GCA_964628305.1 uncultured Ideonella sp. | reverse complement strand
CGGGATCTTGAGCGGCGCAGGAATGCGTGCGTACTCGTAGATCCGGTAGGCCAGACCAGCCACCAGGATCAGGGTGGCGGCATAGAACAGCAGGGCGAAGGCAAGGTTCATGGGCTCTTCAGGCGGACTTCAGGCGTGTGTGGGTCGTGGGCGGCCAGCCGGATGCGGCTTTCCGCATCCGGAGTGCGCCGATCCAACAGTCCTTAGACGCAGCCGGTCGGCTTGGGCAGGCCGGCGATCTTGCACGCCTGCTTGGCCGGGCCGTAGGGGAACAGTTCGTAGAGGTACTTGCTGTTGCCCTTGTCCGGGCCGAGCTGCTTGCCGATCGCCTTCGTCAGCACGCGCACCGCGGGTGCGATCTGGTATTCGTTGTAGTAGTCGCGCAGGAAGTTCACGACTTCCCAGTGGTTCGGCGACATCTCGACGTTCTCGGTCTGCGCGATGGCCTTGCCGATGTCCTCCGTCCAGTCGGCGAGGTTGACGAGATAGCCCTCCTCGTCCGTCTCGTAGGTCGTGCCGTTGACTTCGATGCCCATGATGATTCCTTCTTCCTCGATGGATGAATGGCCTTACAGCCAGCTCTGGTTGTTCGGATGCTCGGCGACGAGGTCGACGAAGCCGGCGTAGTCGATTGCAGTCACGCCGTCGATCAGGCGCGCGGCGACCGCGCGCGCCGCGGCGTCGGGCTGCAGCACGTAGACCTTGTGGCGGGCAAGCGCGGCGGCAATGCCCGAGGCCTGCGCGGCGGCCGCCGTCGCCGCGTAGACCGCGTCCTCGATCAGCAGCACTGCCGAGCCCTCCTGCGCGAGCCGCAGGCAGCTCTGCAGCGACGTGGTCTGGGCGTGCGAGCGGTTGACGATGTGGAGCATGTGGCGGCGGCCTCGATCAGAAGGAAAGGACGACGTCCTGCTCGGCCATCAGCGCCGCCATCTCGGCGCTGCCGAGCACTTCGACCGGCACGATCAGGTCGTCCTCGGTCAGGCCGCGGGCGTCCATCGACTCGCGCTCGACGTAGAGCTTCTCGACGTCGTAGCCTTCGAGCGCGCGGTAGGTCTTCGAGTGGTTCTTGATGGCTATGCCTTGTGTGTCCTGGCCCTTGACGAGTTCGAACACGCCGTCGTCGAGGAACACGAGGCTCACGTCCTGATCGAAGGTCGCCGCGATCAGCACCACTTCCAGGCTCTCGAGCGCGAAGATCGTGCCGTACGGTGCGCGGCGGTTGACGAACATGAACTTCTTCATCGCGTACTCATCGTCTGCGCATCAATCGCCGAAGGTCACGAAGCGGTCGGCCTTGATGCCGCTGTCGACGAGCTGGCCGAGACCCGAGATGCGAAAGCCGGGGGCGAGCACCTCGTCCTTGATGCCGCGGCGCAGCGCGGCGGCGACGCAGACGACCAGATCGACGCCATGCTCCTTGTTCAGCGCCGACCAGCGGTTCACGACGTGGCGATCATCCTGTGGCGGTTCGGTCAGGCGCGTGCCGTTGTACACGCCGTCGTGATAGAAAAACACCCGCTGCACCTCGTGGCCCTTGGCGATTGCGGCGGCGGCGAACTGATACGCCGTGTCGCTCGCCTGGTGCGTGTAGGGACCGGTGCTGACGAGCAGGCCGAATTTCATTGCGAACCGGACTCAGAAGCGGATGTGGGTCGACGCATTCAGGCTGGAGCGCGCACCGCGCCAGTCGTCGATCAGGTACTTGGTGAACGGCAGGTCGCACTTCTCGAAGAAGCGCGGCCAGCCGATGCGCTCGATCCAGTCGGCCATGCGCTCCCACGAGCGCGCGTCGTCCTTGTAGGTCTACAGGATCTTCTTGACGATCGCCGACACCTCGGGCCAGCGCGGCGGGTTGTTGGGCAGGCCCGAGGCGACCATCTT
>CAZVNC010000613.1:0-1883 GCA_964628305.1 uncultured Ideonella sp. | reverse complement strand
CGGCATCGAATACGTAGCGCAGCTTGTCCATGTCCGGCACCGCGAGCCGTGCCACCGCGGCCTCGTCGCGCACTGGGTTCGAAAAGCGCGGGCCCTCGCCGAGGGCGAAGCTCAGACCCAGGCCCATCGCATCGGGGACGGTCAGGATGTCGCTGAACAGGATCGCCGCGTCGAGCGGATAGCGCGCCAGCGGCTGCAGCGTGACTTCGGTGGCGAAGTCCGCATTCGTCGCAAGACCCATGAAACTCCCGGCCTTCGCGCGCGAGGCGCGGTACTCGGGCAGGTAGCGCCCCGCCTGCCGCATCAGCCAGACGGGCGTGTGATTGGTGGGCTCGCGCAGGCAGGCGCGCAGAAAGCTCTCGTTGTGCAGGGCGGCGGTCATGCGGGATTGTCGCAAACGCACCGCGCCCGCCGCACGGATTACCATTGCACCCCGTCGCGTGCGGGAGCGTCCGCCGCGCAGCAACTCGAAGGAGCATCATGATTCGAACCCGCTGGCATTGGCTTGTCGCACTGGTCGCCGTCCTCTCGCTTTCAGGTTGCGGCTACAACGAATTCCAGCGCCTGGACGAACAAGTCAAGGCGGCCTGGTCGGAGGTACTGAACCAGTACCAGCGCCGCGCCGACCTGATCCCGAACATCGTCGCCACCGTGAAGGGGGAGGCCAACTTCGAGCAGGAGACGCTGACCAAGGTGATCGAGGCGCGTTCGCGTGCTACGAGCATCAACGCGACGCCCGAACTCATCAACGACCCGGCAGCGTTCGAGAAATTCCAGCAGGCGCAGGGTGAGCTGACCGGTGCGCTGAGCCGCCTGATGGTCGTCGTCGAGCAGTACCCGCAGTTGAAGGCGAATGCCGCGTTCCAGGATCTGCGCGTGCAGCTCGAGGGCACCGAGAACCGCATCACCGTCGCGCGCAATCGCTACATCAAGACCGTGGCCGAGTACAACGTGCTCGCGCGCAGCTTCCCGACCAACCTGACGGCGATGATCTTCAGCTACAGCCCGAAGCCGAACTTCACGGTGCAGAACGAGGCGCAGATCTCGGCGCCGCCGACAGTGAGCTTCGACAAGGCCGCTTCGAAGTAGGCAGGCGGTGTCGCTTTCCCGGCTCGGCGTTCTGCTGCTCTCGCTGCTGCTCGCTGCGGCAGCCTGGGCACAGAGCGCGGTGCCGGCGCTCAGCGGCCGCGTCATCGACCAGACCGCAACGCTCACGGCGGTGCAGCGCGAGGCGCTCGACGCCCGGCTCGCGGCGCTCGAGTCCGAGCGCGGCGCGCAGCTCGTGATCCTGATCGTTGCGAGCACGCAGCCCGAGGACATCGCTGCCTACGCGCAGCGTGTCGCCGACAGCTGGAAGATCGGCCGCAGGGAGATCGGCGACGGCATTCTGATCGTCGTCGCGAAGGACGACCGCAAGGTTCGCATCGAAGTCGCCAAGACGCTCGAAGGCGCGATTCCCGATCTGGCGGCGAGCCGCATCATCCGCGACGCGATCACGCCCGCCTTCAAGGCAGGCGACTTCGGCGGCGGCCTCGCGGCAGCGGTCGACCGCATTGCCGAACGGATCGCGAACGAAGGGCTGCCCGAGCCCGACCGCGCCGTCGACAGCTCGCAACGCGGAGGTTTCGACTGGCAGGATCTGGCGGTCTTCCTGTTCGTCGGCGCGCCGATCCTCGGAGCCGTGCTGACCGGCATCTTCGGCCGCAGGCTCGGCGCGCTCGCGACCGGCGGCGTGATCGGCGGCATCGGCTGGTGGATCACCGCGAGCCTGTTCGTTGCCGGCGGCGCGGCGCTGGTGGCTGCGATCCTTGTCGGCGTGCTCGGCATCGGCAGCCGCGGCGGCGGCGGGCCGGGAGGTCGCGGGCCGGGCGGCGGCCCCATCA
>CAZVNC010000612.1:0-1884 GCA_964628305.1 uncultured Ideonella sp. | reverse complement strand
GGCCAGGTCGCCGACCACGCTGTCGTAGGCCTTGTATTCGTCGCGGACCAACTTGCCACGCCAGTGACCGTGCTCGTCCCCATCGGCGCTGAGGAACGCAATCGGGTACTGCGCGCCTCGCCCGACACAGAAGTCGTAGACCACCCCCGGCACCGCATCGAAGGCGCCCCTCGCATAAGCCCAGATGTAGGCCCTCTTGGTCTTGCCAGCACCCGGGTCTAGCATGGCAACTGGCGTCTCATCAACATGCAGCACTTGGCTGGAGAGCACGAAGCGCTTATGCGCGTCGAACAGCGGCAGCAATGCAGCACCTCCTTGCCCCGACCAGCTCGCCAGCGTAGACCGAGGCGTATGCACCTTGGAGCGTGCGTTGATGGTCTCGAGCCGGTAGTACGGCAGATGGTCGACGAAGTGGCTGACCAAGGTATGGGCGATGAGGCCGGCGGCCGGCATTCCACCCTCGATGACCTGCGGCGCGGCTGCCTCCTGGACCAAGCATTGGCAGCAACGGCAGGCCCATTTGCCGTAGATGTGGCGGTGCACGAAGAACTCCGCCGGGACGATGTCCAGGCGCTCGCTCACGTCCTCCCCGATGCGTGTCATCGGACGGCCGCACTCCGGGTTCGGGCAGTCGGTGTTCGCAGGTTCGTGGTGATGCTCTTCTCGCCGAAGGTGTTCGGGCAATGGGCTGCGACGGGGCTTGGGTTTGCCCTCGTTACCGGCACCGGCCGGCGGCGCAGCAGCGCCCCGGACCTGGTCGAGTTGAGCCTGCAGACTGGCCTCGTCCTCGACACAGGTTTCTTCGAAGAGCCGGCGCTGTTCGGCGCTCATGGCCTCGGTCTTGGCCCCGAACTTCCAGGCCTTCAGTCGCGCCAGCTGGAAGGTGATCTTCTCAATCTTGGCGTCCTTGAACCTGAGCTCGCTGTCCTGACAGCGCAAGCGCTGCAGCATCTGTTGGGCGAGTGCTGCGATGGCCTCGGGAGGAAGGCCTTCGAGGTCTTCTTCCGTGAGCGATTGCAGGTCTTGCATGCATCAATTTTGCAGGTGCCAAGACCGCCGCGCCACTGGGAGTTGCGCGGTTGTCAGCGGCCGCGGGAGCCGGTGTTTTTACAGCCGCTTGATCGCGCTCATCTCGTGCAGCCGCTGCCAGGGCAGGCCGACCACGAGCGCGTCGAACTGCGCCTGGCTCAGTGCCATCGGTGTTGCCGTGTCTATCTCGCGGGGCCACACGAAGCGGCCGGCGTTGAGCCGTCTTGCGGCACACCACACGCCAAAGCCGTCGTGCACAAGCATCTTGATGCGCGTGGCGCGAGCATTGGCAAACAGGTAGCCGTGATGAGCATGCGCGCTGCCCAGCGCATGGACCACATGTGCCAGCAGACGCTCGGTGCCCGAGCGCATGTCTACCGGCGCCGCACACAGCCACAGGGCATCAACACGGATCACCGCAAGACCTCGCGTAGCCAGGCTGCGCAGTCTGCTGCGGCGCTGACGGGCCACGTCACGCTCACACCCAAGGTGCCGCGTTTGAAGTCGAGCGTGATCATCTCCGACGTGGGGCTGGGAGGTCTTGCCGACGAAGCAGCCGTCGGCGGTACTGCCGTCGGAACGGTCAACTCGATGAAGCGGGGTGCTGCTTCGGCGACTCCAATGGAGCCCAAGCCTGGGGCCTTCGGGGCGCCCCGGCCGCGACGCCATTGATGCACCAGGTTGTCGTTCAACTTGAATGCCAGCGCCACTGCAGCAACCGACGCTCCGGGCTCGGCGCACGCGGCCAGGACTTCGGTCTTGAAGGCTGCGCTGTGCCTGCGCCGTTGCTTCGTATTGACGTGCATTTTTGATGTCCAGCTAACTTAGATGGACAGCATGGTCTATGACTCAGGC
>CAZVNC010000611.1:274-1884 GCA_964628305.1 uncultured Ideonella sp. | reverse complement strand
AGACGCAGGCGAGCACCGCGAGCACCATGCCGAAGCAGTGGTACAGCGGCACCGGAATGGCGAGCGAATCGGCCTCGGTGAAGCGCATCGCCAGCGCGATGTAGCGGGCGTTGTTGACGACGTTGTGGTGGGAGAGCGTCGCGCCCTTCGGATTGCCCGTCGTGCCGCTCGTGAACTGGATATTGATCGCGTCGTGGCAGTCGAGCGCCGGGGCTGCGAGCGGCGCCTTCGCGAGCGCCGCGCGGCCGCTGGCGACGACCTCGCCGTAGTTCAGCATGCCGGCCGTCTTCGCGTCGCCGAGGCGGATCACGAACTCGAGTTCCGGAAGGCGCGCCGCGCGCAGTGCACCGGCGGCACAGGTGTCGAGTTCGGGCGCAAGCGCCTGCAGCATCTCGAGGTACTTCGACGTCTTCAGGCGCTCGGCACTGATGATCGCGCGGCAGCCGGCGAGCTTCAGCGCGTACTCGAGCTCGAACAGCCGGTAGGCCGGGTTGATGTTGACGAGGATGACGCCGATGCGCGCCGTCGCGAACTGCGTGACGACCCATTCGGCGCGGTTCGGCGACCAGATGCCGAGCCGGTCGCCCGCTTTCAGTCCGAGCCGCTGCAGCCCGGCGGCGAGCGCCTCGACCTCGGCGCCGAATTCGGCCCACGTCCAGCGTATGCCCTGCTCGCGAAACACCGCCGCCGGCCGATCGCCGAACCGGGCCACCGTCTGCGCGAGCAGGCCGGCTATCGTCAGGTCGGATAGCGGCGGCTCGGTCGCGCCGCGAACCTGCGAGAGGCCGGCAGCCGGCGCAATGCCGAGCGAAGAAGTTGTCGATTCAGCCATTCGCCCCTCCATGCCCGGCCACGGATCGCGGGCGCCGACGCTCAAAGCGCGCAGCTTACGGCGAATTCGAAACCCGAGCCCGGCGCAAACGGCGAGGCCCCGCCGCAAGGGCGCAAGTCCAGCCACGCGGTCGGCGAGCGCCGGTCAGCGCGCGTCAGGCCGTTCTCTTCTTCTTGTCGGCGGTCGGCGCACCTGAAGCCTTCCACGCCGTGAAGCCGCCTTCGACGTGGGCGACGCGCTCGAAGCCCATGTCCATCAGCGTCTTCGTCGCCAAGGCCGAGCGCCAGCCGGCGGCGCAAAAGAGCACGTACTCCTTGTCCTGCGCGAACACGTCGCGGTGGTACGGCGACTCGGGATCGACCCAGAACTCGAGCATGCCGCGCGGCGCGTGCACCGCGCGCGACACAAGTCCCTCGCGCTCGAGTTCGCGCACGTCGCGCAGATCGACGAACTGCACACCGGGATGGCCGTGCAGCGCGCGCGCCTGCTCGACGGTGTAAGTCGTCACCTGCACCATCGCCTCGTCGACCAGATTCTTCGCCGTCTTCTTCATCGCGTCGCTCCTTGCTCCAGCCTCAGGCCAGCGCCCGCCCGATCAGGATCTTCTGCACATCGGACGTGCCCTCGTAGATCTGGCAGACCCGCACGTCGCGGTAGATGCGCTCGACCGGGAAGTCGCTCACGTAGCCGTAGCCGCCGAAGACCTGGATCGCCGCACTGCACACGCGCTCGGCCATCTCGCTCGCGAAGAGCTTGGCCATCGCGGCTTCCTTCAGGC
>CAZVNC010000611.1:0-264 GCA_964628305.1 uncultured Ideonella sp. | reverse complement strand
GCACGGCCGGTGCGCGTCCTTCAGGCTCGCCGCGTGGTGCAGCAACTGGCGCGCCGCCTCGATGCTCGTCGCCATCTCGCCGAGCCGGAACTGCAGCGCCTGATGCTCGTAGATCGGCTTGCCGAACGCGACGCGCTCCTTCGCATAGGCGAGTGCCGCCTCGAACGCGGCACGCGCCATGCCGACCGATTGCGCGGCGATGCCGATCCGCCCGCCCTCGAGGCCGGAGAGCGCGATCCGCAAGCCCTGGCCTTCGTCGCCGAG
>CAZVNC010000610.1:0-1893 GCA_964628305.1 uncultured Ideonella sp. | reverse complement strand
CGGAGGCGGTGCACTCGAATCGCGCCCTCGCCGACCTGGTGCGCGATGCGCTCCTGGCGGCCGGGCTGCCGGCCGACGCCGTGCAACTCGTCGCGACCACCGACCGCGCCGCCGTCGGCATGCTGATCACGAATCCGGACTGCGTCGACGTCGTCATCCCGCGCGGCGGCAAGGGGCTGATCGAGCGCATCGCCCGCGAGGCGACGGTGCCTGTCATCAAGCATCTGGACGGCAACTGCCACCTGGTTGTCGACGCGCAGGTCGACCTCGAACTCGCGCTGCGCGTGACGGACAACGCGAAGACGCAGAAGGTGAGCCCCTGCAACGCCGCCGAATCGCTGCTCGTGCACGCGGCGGCGGCGGCGGATTTCCTGCCGCGCATCGGCGCGATCTTCGCCGCCAAGGGGGTCGAGATGCGCTGCGACGACGCCGCCAAGGCACTGCTGCAGCAGGTGCCCGGCGCCAGACTTGCCGACGCGACCGAGGCCGACTGGGCGGCGGAATACCTCGCGCCGATCATCAGCATCAAGCTCGTCGCCAGCCTCGACGAGGCGATCGCGCATGTCAACCGCTACGGCTCGCACCACACCGACGCGATCCTGACCACGAACCACGCGAACGCGATGCGCTTTCTGCGCGAGGTCGATTCGGCGAGCGTGATGGTCAATGCGAGCACGCGCTTCGCCGACGGCTTCGAGTTCGGTCTCGGCGCCGAGATCGGCATCAGCACCGACAAGCTGCACGCACGCGGGCCGGTCGGCCTCGAGGGGCTGACCTCGCTGAAGTGGATCGTCCTCGGCCACGGTGAAGTGCGGACCTGATTGCGCGAACCGGTGGCGGCCGGATTGCGCCGTCAACGAGCCACGCTAACGCGATGCTGAACGTCTCGCCCGAGCATGTCGGCTTTGCGCTCGTCGCCGTGCTCGGCTTCTGGATTCTCGGTGCGCACAACCGGCTCGTGCGCCTGCGCCAGACGGTCGCGAGCGCCTTCGCGCAGCTCGATGTCCATCTTCGCCAACGCCACGAACTGCTGGCCGAGCTGATCGAGGCCGCCGCGCCGCTGCAGGCGGACGCCCCGGAGGCGGTTGCCGCGGTCGAGGCGGCCCGGCTCGAGGCGCGCAGCGCCGCCGACCACGTCGCGCAGCGCGCGCGGCAAGCCGACCGGCTGGCGCGGCTCGTGACCGCGGAGAAGGCGCTTCGGGTCGAGGTGGCGAGGCTGATCACACTCGTCAAGACACAACCGGCGCTGCGATCGGACCCCCGGCTGCGCAGCGCGATGCAGCAACTCTCGGCGACCCAGCATCGCCTGTCGGCGGCGCGCGACAGCTTCAACGCGGCGGTGCTGCAGCACAACCGCAGCGTGAGGCAGTTCCCGACCCGCCTCGTCGCCGCGATGTTCGGCTTTGGCGAAGCGAGCAAGCTGTGAAGCACCGGCCCGCAGGCATGCTTGCCGCGGGCCGGGATGGGTGGCGACGAAGCCGCGCCTACTGCTGTTGCTGCGAGGCCGGCGTCGTGCCACCCTGGACGCCGAGCGCGCCACCGGTGCCGAGGCCGCCCTTGACGGTCTGCGCCCTGTAGTTGCGCACCACCTTGACGAGCTGGTTGTAGCTGTCGGCAAACGACGCGATGATGATCTTGCCCTCGGGCGTGCTCGTATAGCCGCCGGCGCCGCCGCCGCCGGCCCAGCCGTAGGCCGCGCCGAAGAGTGCGAAGTCGGTGTTCTTCGCCGAGCCTTCGGCCGCGGCGAGTTGAACGCCGGAGCGGTTGTCGATCATGATCAACGTGGTCGACGCCTCGTTCGTCTTGAAGCCGCCCGCGATCGCACCAATCGCGCCCAGACTGCGGCTCAGTCCGCCGAGCGCGCCGGCCAGCCCGCCACCGCCGCCGCCGGTG
>CAZVNC010000609.1:0-1896 GCA_964628305.1 uncultured Ideonella sp. | reverse complement strand
GAGGCCGTGGTCACTGGCTGCCCGGGCGTGGCCGAGTGCGCCTGCGTCGGTGCGCCCGACGAGAAGTCGGGCGAGGCCGTGAAGCTCTTTGTCGTGAAGGCGCCCGCCTCAGCGCTGACTGAGGCCGATGTCATTGCCTACTGCCGCCAGCAGTTGACCGGCTACAAGGTGCCCAAGTTCGTGCGCCTGGTCGATGCGCTGCCCAAGTCGACGGTGGGCAAGATCCTGCGCCGCGAACTGCGCGACGTGGCCTGAAGACAAGGAGTCCCATCATGGTTGAGAAGAGGATCCCGGCCACGGTCGACAAGGCCTACGCATTGCTGATCGACCCGAAGTGGCTCGAAGCCCGTTGCCTGGCGCTGGGGGAGCTCACGGCGAGCTGCAAGACCAAGAAATCACCTGGCGTGGTGGTGTCGATGAAACGCCGGGTCAGGCGTGAACTCAACGCGATCATCTCGAAGGTGCTGAACCCCGAAAGCGACTTCGAGCTGGAAGAGCAGTGGTCGGCCGAAGGCAAGGGCTACAAGGGCAGTTTGACACTGCAGATCGTCGGCAAGCCGATCACCGTGACGGGCGACTTCGAGCTGCTGCCCGACGGCAAAGGCAGCATCTACCGCATCCAGCATCAAGCCAAGGTCAAGGTACCTTTGATCGGCGGTGTGGTCGAGAAGTTCGTGCTCGGCCAGACCGAGCAGGGCTGCGCCAACGAACTGGACTACCTGGCGGACTTCGTGAAGAAGAACAAGTGAAACCGCAGCCCTGCACCATGGACGAAGGCGACTTCGACTTCGACTGGCTGGTGATCGGATCCGGCTTCGGTGGCAGTGTCTCGGCGCTGCGCCTGACCGAGAAGGGCTACCGCGTCGCCGTGCTCGAATGCGGGCGCCGCTACCGCGACGAGGACTTCGCCGAGTCGACCTGGCAGCTCGGCCGCTTCCTCTGGGCGCCGCTGCTCGGCCTGAAGGGCATCCTGCGCCTGGCGCCGTTCAAGGATGTGTTCGCAGCCAGCGGCGCGGGTGTGGGTGGCGGCAGCATCGTCTACGCCAACACCCTGTACCGGGCCAAGCCGGCGTTCTTCAGCAGCGCGCAGTGGGGCGCGCTGGCGCCATGGGACCAGGTGCTGCAGCCGCACTACGACACCGCCGAGCGCATGCTGGGCGTGCAGACCGTGCCTTTTGACTCGGCCGCGCAGCAATTGATTCGCGAGATGGCGCGTCACTTCCGCACCGAAGATTCGTTCACCCGCACGCCCTGTGGCGTGTACTTCGGCGAGCCAGGCAAAACGGTGGCCGACCCTTACTTCGGCGGCGACGGCCCCGCGCGCACCGGCTGCACACGCTGCGGCGCCTGCATGGTGGGCTGCCGCGTTGGCGCCAAGAACACGCTGCTCAAAAACTACCTCTGGTTCGCCGAGAAGTGCGGCGTGCAGATCCTGCCCGAGCACCAGGTCAGCGGCGTGGCGCCGCTGGGTGCAGCCGACGGCAGCGACGGCTACCGCGTCACGACCCAGCGCCCCGGCGCCTGGTTCGCCAAAGGGACCAGGACCTTCACCGCGCGAGGCGTGGTCTTCGCGGCCGGATCGCTGGGTACCAACCAGCTGCTGGCCAACTGCAAGCATGGCGGCTCGCTGCCGCGCATCAGCGACCGCCTGGGAGATCTGGTGCGCACCAACAGCGAGTCGATCCTGACGGTGCGCCTGCCTGAGGACCGCAAGACCTGGAATGACGTGGCCATCAGCTGCAGCATCCACGTTGACCACGACACCCACATCGAGTTCGTCAACTACGGCCGCAACGCTGACTTCATGTCGCTGCTGTACACCGTGCTGGTCGGCAAGGGCAGTCGGCTGACGCGGCCGCTGCTGTGGTTGGGCAGCATCGCGCGCCACCCGCTGCA
>CAZVNC010000608.1:0-1898 GCA_964628305.1 uncultured Ideonella sp. | reverse complement strand
GGAACCGGCTGGCCGGCAATCGTGATGATCCGCTTGTCGCCGCGCACGATGTCGTGCAGGTACTGCTGCACCATCACGGTCTGTGCGCCGCCGCGATTGAGGGTCTCGGTGATGCTGCCGAGGTTCAGTCCGTCGGGACCGACGCGAAAGATGCCCATGCCGCCCATGCCGTCCAGCGGCTTCAGGATGATGTCGCGATACTCGGCGTGGAAGTGCTTCACGTCGGCCTCGTGGCGCGTGACGAGGGTCGGCGGGATGAACTGCGCGAACTCGAGGATTGCAAGCTTCTCCGGATGGTCGCGCAGCGCGCGCGGCCGGTTGACGACGCGCGCGCCTTCGCGCTCGGCCTGTTCGAGCAGGTGGGTGGCGTAGAAGTATTCGCTGTCGAACGGCGGGTCCTTGCGCATCAGCACGGCGCCGAAGTCGGCGAGCGCGGTCGGCGCCGGAACGCTCGCGCGGTACCAGTCGCGCGCATCGCCGGTGAGCGCGATCTCGCGCGTGCGGGCGCTGACGCGCGCGCCGCTCTGCCAGGTGACGTCCTGCGGCAGGCACACATGCAACGTGTGGCCGCGCGCGGCGGCCTCGCGCATCATCGCGAAGGTCGTGTCCTTGTAGATCTTGAAGGCGTCGAGCGGGTCGCAAACGAACAGCAGTTTCATCGGTGAGTGTCCTCGCAGGTGCCGCGTGTGCGGTGTCGGCGGCACGCCGGTCACTGTGGCACAAATCGGGTGGTCACGCGCCTAGATCTCGACCTTCGAGCCGAGCTCGACGACGCGGTTGGTCGGCAGGTTGAGAAAGTCGGCCGCCGCGGTGGCGTTGCGGTACATGCTGGCGAAGAGCTTCTCGCGCCACACCGCCATGCCCTTGCCGAGCGTCGGCACCACGGTGTCGCGCGACAGGAAGTAGCTCGTGTCCATCTCGTCGAGCTGCACGCCGTGCCCGCGCAGCAGCGCAAGCGCCTCGGGCACGTCGGGATCGTTCTTGAAGCCGAAGTGCAGCACCACCTGCCAGCAGTCGTGGCCGAGCGGTTCGATCTCGCTGCGCTTTTCGAAGCCGATCCACGGCACCTCGTGATGCTGGACGTGGACAAAGAGGTTGGTCTCGTGCAGCACCTTGTTGTGCTTGAGGTTGTGCAGCAGCGCGTTGGGCGTCAGGCCCTTCTCGCTGACGAGGAAGACGGCCGTTCCGGCGACGCGCGTCGGCGGGCTGATGAAGACCGACTCGAGAAAGCCGCGCAGGTCGATCGCGTCGTCGCGCAGGCTGTTCGACATGAGCTTGCGGCCCTGCTTCCAAGTCATCATGAAGGTGAACATCACGCCGCCGAGCAGGAGCGGGAACCAGCCGCCGTCGAAGATCTTCAGCACGTTGCCGGCGAAGAACGTGAAGTCGACGATGAAGAAGAAACCGGTCACCGCGAGCGCAAACGACCAGCGGTACTTCCAGCCGTAGCGGATGACGAAGAACGTCATCGTCGTCGTGATCAGCATGTCGATCGTGACCGTGATGCCGTAGGCCGCGGCGAGCCTGCTGCTCGAGCCGAACAGCACGACGGCGATGAAGATGCAGACGTACAGCGCCCAGTTGATGAACGGCACGTAGATCTGCCCGGTCTCGCGCACCGAGGTATGCACGATCCGCATCCGCGGCAGGTAGCCGAGTTGAATCACCTGCTTGGTGACCGAGAACGCCGCCGTGATCAGCGCCTGCGACGCGATCACCGTCGCGCAGGTGGCGATCGCGATCAGCGGGTACAGGGCCCAGGCCGGCGCCATTTCGTAGAACGGATTGCTCACCTTCGACGGTTCGTCGAGCAGCATCGCGCCCTGGCCGAAGTAGTTGATCACGAGCGCCGGCATCACGAGGCCGAACCAGGCAAAGCGGATCGGGCGCTTGCCGAA
>CAZVNC010000607.1:0-1909 GCA_964628305.1 uncultured Ideonella sp. | reverse complement strand
TCGCCGACCGCATCCGCAACGAGGCCGGCATCGCCACCATCGCGGTCGGCGCGATTTCCGAGGCCGACCACATCAACAGCATCATCGCAGCCGGCCGCGCCGATCTGTGCGCCGTCGCGCGCCCGCATCTGGCGAACCCGGCGTGGACGCTGCTCGAGGCGGCCAAGATTGGCTATCAGGCGATGCCGTGGCCGAAGCAGTACCTCACCGCCAAGTCGCAGCTCGAACGCAATCTGGAGCGCGAACGCGTTCTGGCCGAGGCGCAGTCGGTTCCGCAGGCCAAATACGCGCAGGAGATTTGAGCGATGCGATGCGCGGAACCTCGCTTCTCGAGCGGATCGGCGGAGGCGATCGCCGCGCCGCCAGTGTCATGAGCGACTCCGCGGCCACCGCCCCCGAGGGGCTCGATCTGCCGCGCCTGCTCGGCGACGAACGGATCGGCCACGAGGCGCGCGCCGGGCAAGACGACCGGCTCGCGGTCAAGGTCTGGCTGCGCCTGCTCGCGTGCAGCACGCAGATCGAGACCGAGATCAGAAAGCGCATGCGCGCCAACTTCGGCATCACGCTCGCGCGCTTCGACTATCTCTCCCAGTTGCGGCGCCATCCCGAAGGCCTGCGCATGAACGTGCTGTCACGCTACCTGATGGTGACCGGCGGCAATGTGACCGGCTTGACCGACGATCTGGAGCACGACGGCCTCGTCACGCGCGAAGAGGACCCGAGCGACCGGCGATCGATCCTGCTGCGACTGACGCCGGCCGGACGGCAGGCGTTCGATGCGATCGCAGCCGCCCACGAATCCTGGCTCGTCGAGCTGTGCGCCGGAGTCGATACTGCGACCATCGAGGCACTCTACGAACAGCTCGGCGCGCTGCGCGTCCAGTTGGCGCACAACATCGCCCAGGCAGACGACAAGGTGGGAATCGCATGACGACGGCCGCGGACCGCGTTCGACGCGGCGGTTCGACCTGCGCCGCGCTTCATCCGTCGACCGGCGCGCGCACGCCGCGCGGCAGTTCAGAATTGCAGTCCGAGACCTCGACCGGAGGCGCACCATGACGTACACCGCCCACATCGACACCTTCGCCCGCGATCATCTGCCGCCGGCCGAGCAGTGGCCCGAGTTCCTGTTCGAGCGGCCGGAACTGCAGTTCCCGGAGCGGCTTAACTGCGCGACCGAGTTGCTCGACAAGCGCGTCGCCGAAGGGCGCGGCGAGCGGCTGTGCCTGCGCGCGCCGGCCGGCGGCGTCTCGTGGACCTACGCCGACCTGCAGCAGCGCGCCAACCGGATCGCCAACGTTCTCGTTCACGACATGGGGCTCGTGGCGGGCAACCGGGTGCTGCTGCGGGCGCCGAACAACCCGATGCTCGTCGCCTGCTGGTTCGCGGTCATGAAGGCGGGCGCCATCGCGGTGGCGACGATGCCGCTGCTGCGGGCGAAGGAACTGCGCCAGGTGATCGCCAAGGGGCGCGTGACGCACGCGCTGTGCGACGTGCGTCTGATCGACGAACTGCGCGATGCGATGCGCGACGAGCCGGTGCTGACCGAGGTCCGCAGCTTCTACGACGACAGCGCGCAGGGACTGGAAGCCGCGATGGCGCGCCACTCGGACCGCTTCGACAACGTCGACACCGCCGCCGTCGACACCTGCATCCTCGCCTTCACGTCCGGCACGACCGGCCAGCCGAAGGGGACGATGCACTTTCACCGCGACGTGATGGCGGCCTGCACCTTGTTTCCGGGCCACGTGCTGCGGCCGCGCGAGAGCGACGTCTTCCTCGGCAGCCCGCCGCTCGCCTTCACCTTCGGGCTCGGCGGGCTGGTGCTGTTCCCGATGAGCGTCGGCGCCTCGATCGTGCTCCTCGAGCAGGCCGCGCCGCCGGCGCTGCTCGAGGCGATCCCCGCCTA
>CAZVNC010000606.1:0-1917 GCA_964628305.1 uncultured Ideonella sp. | reverse complement strand
GTTCAAGCGCATCTATCAGATCCGCGACGGCCGCACGCACGAAGTCGCGGGCGAAGGCCGCGTCGTCGAGGTCGGCGCGTGAGAATGCGGCCGGAGCACGAAGGCGGATCGCGAATGGCCGAATTCTTCAGGACCTCGACCCTCTGGGTGGTCGACTTTCGCTACCAGGGCCGCGCGCGCCGCTGGTTCAAGGCGCTCGAGGCGAACGAAGATGCGCGGCGCACGATGCAGGCGACGCTCGTTGATCTGTACGGGGACCGCGCCCGCCTCGTCGAGTTGCGCCGCGCGACGGCAGACGAGGAAGCGCAGTACCTGCGCGGCGAAACGCCGATCAATGCCTATTGCCCGAGCGGGCGCTGACCGCAGACGTGACGCCGCGCGGCCCGATCGGTGGTGCGGTGGCGACTGTCAAGCGCTGCAAGCAAGCGCGGGCGAGAACGGCGGCGTTGGTGTGACGTGCCAGCGCAGGCACGCGATCAACTGCCGATTCCGGGTTCAGCCCCGGATTGCACCTCCGCGAGCCGCGCGAGCAGCCCCGATCGGCGCTGCGTGCGGGCCTCGATCGCGGCGGCCAGCACCGTCGCACCGGAGGCGAGCGTCACCTGCCGGCGCGCGCGCGTGACGGCGGTGTAGAGCAGCTCGCGCGTCAGCACGCGGTTCGCCTGCGCCGGCAGCAGCACGAACACGGCGTCGAACTCCGACCCCTGCGCCTTGTGCACCGTCATCGCGAACGCCGCTTCGTGCTCCGGCAGCCGCAGCGGCGCGACGCCGCGCAACGCGCCGCCGGCCTGCGGAAAGTGCACCATCAGGCTGCCGTTCGCATCGGGCAATGCAATGCCGATGTCGCCGTTGAAGAGCCTTTGCAGCGGGTCGTTGCGGCGCACGATCACCGGCCTGCCGACGAACCAGGGCGAGCGCGGATCGTGATCGCGATCTCCGAGCAGCGATCGCAGCCGCTGCGTCAGCCGGGCGTTGACCGCCTCGACGCCGCGCGCGCCCTCGCGCACCGCGCATAGCGCGCGAAAGCGCGCGAACGCCTCGACGATCGCCGCATGCTTTGTCGGGTCGTGCAGCACCGCATCGAAATAGGGCGCGTAGCCGCGTTCAAGTTGCGCGATCGTGGACAGCGCCGGCTGCGGCGCGTCGTCCGCGATCCAGTTCAACTCGTGCTCCGCAGCCGCGCCGAGCACCGCGGCCGCGTCGTCGGCACGCCCGGCGTTGATCGCCGCTGCGAGCCGGCCGATGCCCGAATCGGCGGCGAAGCGGAAGTTGCGCTGGAACCAGACGCTCGCGTCGTGCAGGTGGCTCGTGTCGGCCGGCGCGGGCGGCGTGATCGCTTCCGGCGCCACGCCGCAGAGGTCGGCCAGCGCGTCGCGGCAGGCGATCGAAAGCGTCGGGTCGGCGCTCAGCTCGGCGAACACCGCGCCCGACTCGACGGCGGCGAGCTGGTCCTTGTCGCCGAGCAGCACGATGCGCGCGCCGTCCGGCACCGCCTCGAGAAGCTGGGTCGCGAGCGCGAGGTCGAGCATCGACGCCTCGTCGATCACGAGCGCGTCGATCGCGAGCCTGCGCCCGGCGTGGTGAACGAAGCCGGAAGGCGTGACGCCGAGCAGGCGGTGGATCGTCGAAGCGTCGCTCGGAAGCTGTTCGCGGATCACAGGTGGCAGGTGCGCGGCGCGCTCGCGGATCGCCTCGCTCATGCGCGCTGCGGCCTTGCCGGTCGGCGCGGCGAGCGCGATGCGGCAGCCCGGCTGCTGCGCGATCAGGCAGGCGAGCAGGTTGACGACGGTCGTCGTCTTGCCGGTGCCCGGGCCGCCGCTGATGACGGCAAGGCGCCCGCGCAGCGCGAGCGCGGTGGCAATCTTCTGCCAGTCGAGCGCGTCGCCCGGCTGGTTTGCGTTCGCCGCGAACAGCGTG
>CAZVNC010000605.1:0-1918 GCA_964628305.1 uncultured Ideonella sp. | reverse complement strand
TGGATCGGGTATGCGACCGAGCTCGTCGCCGCGCTGCAGCGCACGCCGCTGGCCGATGCAGACAGCTACTCCGAATGCGTGAAGCAGCTCGACGCCTATTCGAGCGCGCAGTTCAACACCCAGTTGCAGCAGGCGGCAAGCGACATCGCGGCGCTGGAGCGAAACGCACCAATCGCTGCACCGCTCGATCTCGGCACGATGGACACGGTGCCGGCCGACCTGCTCGCCTCCGCCGCTGCCGTCGCGGACGACGCCGCAGCGGCGGCGTGGCTGGACGAGCAGTTGCCCGGCGCCTGGTACCGCATGTTCCTGCGCGGCCGCTGGGGCGTGACGCGCCTGCTGTGGCGCAACGATGCAGGCAGCCGATGGCTGTTCGCGAGCCCGCATCCGCAGCGCAACGACGGCTTCGAGCGGGCGACGCTGGTGCGATTGCGCGCCGAGGTGCTGATCCGTCCGCTCGTCGAGCGCGCGATCATCGTCCGCGCTGCCGAGAGCGTGCGCCGGCGCCTCGCCGACACGCGCACTTCGCATTGAGGCGTTGAGGCTCAGTCCGCGAGCGCCAACGCGATCTCGCGCGCGACGAGCGCCGGCTGTTCGTGCACGATCCAGTGCGACGCGTCGGGCACCCGCAGCAGGCGCAGGTGCGGCACGTAGGCGTCGAGCCCATCGAGCAAGGGCGGCAGCAGCGCGGCATCGCGTTCGCCCCAGATGACGCGGGTCGGCACGCGCACCGTCACGGCCTCGGGCGCGAACGCGAGCGACAGCACGGCGTCATCGGCAGCCGCCGGCGGACGCAGTGGCGACGCGCGGTAGTAGTTCAGCCCGCCCTGCAGCCCGCGGCGCCAGACGGCGCGGTACTGATCCCGCGCGGCGTCGGTGAGCCAGCCCGGTGCGGCGCTGCCGAAGAACGGCCACATGCGCGCGAAGTCGTTTGCCGCCAGCAGTTCGGCGGCGTCGTCGCGGCAAAGGAAGTTCATGTACGCGCTCGCCTTCTGCTGCGCGGGCGAATGCTGCAAGTCGCGCAGGAAGGTCGCCGGGTGCGGCGAATTGAGGATCACGAGCCTCAGGAGCTGCTGCGGCTGCTGGGCGGCGAGGCTCCAGGCGACGGCGCCGCCCCAGTCGTGGCCGACGAGTGCGGCAAGCGGCGCATCGGCTGCGCGGCCCGCGGCCTGGTTGCAATGCGCGGCCAGCGCGACGATGTCGGCAACGATGTGCTTCGGCCGGTAGGCCCCGACTTCGGCCGGCGCGCTCGACTGCTCGAAACCGCGCAAATTCGGCGCCACGCAGCGGTAGCGACCGGCCAGCAGCGCGAGGACCTCGTCCCACACGAAGGCGGCCTCCGGAAAGCCGTGCAGCAGGATCACGAGCGGCGCACCCTGCGGCCCGCTGGCGCGGCACGACAGCGTGATGCCATGCGGCAAGTCGGCGTGGAAGGTTTCGATCATCGACGGCCCCGTTGGTGGCGCGAAGTATCGCGCCGCGCTCGTCATCGCGCCGCGTGCGCCCAGCCGTGCAGCGTGAGCGCCGCATCGTCGATGCCGGTCTTGGCTAGCGCGGAGAAGAGCGCGACGCCGACATCCGCCTCGTCGGTCGCGTACTCGCCGAGCACCGCCTGCAGCGCGGCAAGCGCCGCCTGTGCCTCGCGCCGGTTGAGCTTGTCGGCCTTCGTCAGCAGCACGAGCAGCCGGACCGCGCCGTTCGCGATGCGCGGCGCGATGAACTCGAGCAACTGACGGTCGAGGTCGGTCGCGCCCAGGCGTGCGTCGATCATCAGTACGATGCCCGACAGGCTGCGCCGCATCTCCAGATAGTCGGCCATCACCTGCTGCCAGCGCAGCTTCGCACCGCGCGCGACGGCGGCATAGCCGTAGCCCGGCAGGTCGGCAAACAGCGCGTCGGGAGCATCCTTCGGCCCGAG
>CAZVNC010000604.1:0-1926 GCA_964628305.1 uncultured Ideonella sp. | reverse complement strand
CGCCTGAGCAGAACGCGAGCGGCACCTCGAACTCGCTGACGCTCGGCCGCCCGTTGTCGGTCTTCACTGCGCCAAACGGCTACCGCTACGTGAATGGCACGCCATCCGACTGTGTCCATGTGGCGCTCACCGGCGTGCTCGAGAGGCGGCCGGATCTGGTGATTTCGGGGATCAACAACGGCGCCAACATGGGCGACGACACCTTGTATTCGGGCACCGTCGCAGCGGCGATGGAAGGCTATCTGTTCGGCATTCCGGCGATCGCGTTCTCGCTCATCGACCGCGGCTGGCAGCACCTGGACGCCGCGGCGCGCGTCGCGCGGTCGCTTCTTCTGCGGGTGCTGAACACACCGCCAGGCACCGAGCCATGGTTGCTGAACGTGAACATTCCGAATCGCGCCGATGCCGATCGCCTGCCGATCGCGGTCACCCGCCTCGGCCGGCGTCACTCGAGCAAACCCGCGATCCGCCAGACCAACCCGCGCGGCGAGCCGATCTACTGGATCGGCCCGTCCGGGGATGCGCGCGAGGCCGGCGCCGGGACCGACTTCCATGCAACGGCGATCGGTCAGGTCTCCGTCACCCCGCTGCAGATCGACCTGACCGAACACCGCATGCTCGGTGCATGGCGCGACGCGCTGGCCACCGGTGCCGTCGCATGACGAGCGCGCAGCGTCCGGCGCCGAAGTTTCCGCTCCCGCTCGAGCGGATCGCGGGGTCCGGCACGCGATCGGGCGCGTCCGGTCTGGCGGCGCGCGGCGTGCTGCGCCCTCAGGCCCCGATGCAGCAAGCCGCGGCGGACGCCGCCCGGCGCGTCGTGCCCTCCGGGCTCGGGCTCGATTCGATCGAGGTCCGGCGCCGGATGGTGCAGCGGCTGCAGGCAAAGGGCCTGCACGATGCGGCCGTGATCGCTGCATTGCTCGCCGTGCCGCGCGATCGCTTCGTCGATACTGCGCTCGTCAATCAGGCCTACGAAGACACGAGCCTGCCGATCGGCCATGGGCAGACGATCTCCAAACCATCGATCGTCGCGCGCATGCTCGAACTGCTGATGCAGGGAGCGGCAACGCGCCGAAGCGGCTCGCTCGGCCGGGTGCTCGAGGTCGGGACCGGTTGCGGTTATCAAGTCGCCGTGCTCGCGCAGCTCGCGCGTGATGTGATCTCGATCGAGCGCGTGCGTGCGCTGCACGACAAAGCACGCGCTCATCTGCTCGCCCTGCGCGAGATGCGGGTGCGGCTGGTGTATGGTGACGGCCGCATCGGTCACGCACCGGGTGCGCCGTATCAGAGCATCATCGCGGCCGCGGGCGGCGATGCCGTGCCGCAGGCGTGGCTCGATCAGCTCGCTCCCGGCGGCCGGCTCGTCGCGCCGGTGGCGACGCAGGGCGGGCGCCAGCAACTTGTTGTCGTCGACCGCGACGAGCAAGGCTGGCAGCGCAGCGTGCACGATGCGGTGCATTTCGTTCCGTTGAAAGTAGGGCTCGATTGATGGCTGGCAGCATGGCAAGAGGCAAGGGCTCGCAACCGCACGCAAGCTGGCGGTTCGTCGCGCTCGTGCTGATCTCGATCACGCTCGCGGCCTGCGCGGGCAAGAAGACACGCGCGCCGGTCGAGGATCGCAGCCTCAGTACAGGAGCGGCAGCCGCGTCCGCACCGGCGCCCGCAGCGTCGCAAGCCGAAACGCCCCCGTTGCCGGGAGCCGAGAACGCCGGCAAGCCCGGCTACTACACCGTCAAGCCGGGCGATAGACTGGTTCGCATTGCGATGGACAATGGCCAGAACTGGCGCGATCTGGTGAAGTGGAACAACCTCGAGAACGCCAACGTGATCGAGGTCGGTCAGGTGCTGCGCGTCGTGCCGCCGGTCGTCGAGGCGCAGGCGGCGGCCGCACGGCCGAGCAGCGGCGCACGCGTCGAGAGCAAGTCG
>CAZVNC010000603.1:0-1936 GCA_964628305.1 uncultured Ideonella sp. | reverse complement strand
CAACAACTCCCGATCGTCGGTGTCGTGATGGGGTCGGCAAGTGACTGGGAGACGCTGCGGGAGGCGGTCGAAATCCTGAGCGAGCTGGGAGTTGCGCACGAGGCGCAGGTGCTTTCTGCGCACCGGATGCCGGACGACATGTTTGCCTACGCCGAGGCGGCCCGCGCGCGGGGAATCAAGGTCATCATCGCCGGCGCCGGCGGCGCGGCGCATCTGCCCGGCATGCTGGCGGCCAAGACGAGCGTTCCGGTGCTCGGCGTGCCGGTCGCGAGCAAGCACCTGCAGGGGCTCGACTCGCTCTATTCGATCGTCCAGATGCCGCGTGGCGTGCCGGTTGCCACCTTCGCGATCGGCGCAGCAGGCGCTGCCAACGCGGCGCTGTTCGCAGTCGCGATGCTGGCGAACGAAGACGACGCGCTGCGCGTCCGTCTCGATGCTTTCCGTGCTCGCCAGACGGATGCCGCGCGCGCGATGAAGCTCGACCGCGCATGACACTGCCTGTGGCTTCGGCGCGGCGCGGACCGCCGCCGCCGCGCATCGCTGCGGGCGCCACGCTGGGCGTGATGGGCGGCGGGCAACTGGGCCGGATGTTCGTCCATGCGGCGCAGCAGATGGGCTATTTCACCGCCGTGCTCGATGCCGATCCGGCGAGCCCCGCGGGTCGTGTCGCGCACTTTCAGATCGAGAGCGGCTATCTCGACGAGGCGGGACTCGCGCAACTCGTGCAACGCTGCGATGCGATCACGACCGAGTTCGAGAATGTTCCCGCCGCCGCACTCGAGCGACTTGCCGCAGAGCGGGCCGTTGCCCCC
The DNA here is from genome assembly GCA_964628305.1 of uncultured Ideonella sp. Classification (GTDB taxonomy): domain Bacteria; phylum Pseudomonadota; class Gammaproteobacteria; order Burkholderiales; family Burkholderiaceae_C; genus CAIKUF01. The sequence continues at coordinate 1,124 of CAZVNC010000603.1, read as the reverse complement.
GGCGCGCAGAGCGTCGCGGTCTGCCAGGACCGGGCGCTCGAGAAGGCGCACTTCGAGCGCTGCGGCGTCCCCTGCGCGCCGCATGCGCTGATCGATTCGGCGGCAAGCCTGGACGCTGTCGCGCCGCAACTCCTGCCCGGCATCCTGAAGTCGGCGCGTCTGGGCTATGACGGCAAAGGACAGAGGCGCGTCTCCGACGTCACCGGGCTCGCCGAAGGCTGGGACGCGATGCATCGCCAGCCTTGCGTGCTCGAAGCTTTGCTGCCCTTGGCACTCGAACTCAGCGTCGTCGTCGCGCGCGGCGTCGAGGGAGAGATGGTTCACCTGCCCGTCCAGCAGAATCTGCATCGCAACGGCATTCTCGCCGTGACGCAGGTGCCGGCACCTGACGCCGGTCCTGCGCTGCGGCAGCGCGCGATCGACGCCGCCCGGCATATCGCCTCCGAGCTCGAGCACGTCGGCGTGCTGTGCGTCGAGTTCTTCGTCCTCGACGACGGCCGCCTCGTCGCCAACGAGATGGCGCCGCGCCCGCACAACTCGGGGCACTACTCGATCGACGCCTGCGACCTGTCGCAGTTCGAACTGCAGGTGCGCACCCTGGTCGGCGCTCCGCTCGTGATGCCGCGCCAACATTCGGCCGCCGTGATGCTCAATCTGCTCGGCGACCTCTGGTTCGCGCGGGGCGAGGTCGCTTGCGAGCCGCGCTGGCACGAACTGCTCGCGCTGCCCGGCGTGCATCTGCACCGGTACAACAAACTCGAGGCGCGGCGCGGACGCAAGATGGGGCACCTCACGATCACCGCGGCCGAGCCGCATGATGCGCGCGATGTCGCGCTGCGGGCAGCGGCGCTGCTCGGCATCGAGCCGTTCTGACGCATGATTCTCGACGCCAACGAACCCGATGCGTTGCCGCTTGCGGCGGACCGGCTCGCGCGCGGCGGCCTCGTCGCGTTCCCGACCGAGACGGTCTATGGCCTGGGCGCACGCGCCGATGACGACGCGGCGGTGGCTGCGATCTTCGCCGCCAAGGGGCGCCCGGCCGATCACCCCCTGATCGTTCATCTGGCCGCGCCATCGGCCGCGGCGGATTTCGCAAGCGAGATTCCAGCCGTCGCGCAGCGCCT
>CAZVNC010000602.1:0-1943 GCA_964628305.1 uncultured Ideonella sp. | reverse complement strand
CCCATGGCGTGTAGGCATACCCGGTGCCGTAGACGACGGTGCCGTAGGGGTTGACGACGGTGCCGAGATAGCCCGGTGTGTAGCCGACGTAGACGACTTCGGGCGTCGCCTTGTAGATGTGGACGTAGGTGACGTAGAAGATCGGCGACGACGGCGGGATCGTGTAGATCACTTCCGGCACCGAGGTCGCGACCGTCCACGGCCCGGTCAGGCCGGCGGCGGTGAACCAGATGCCCGCCTGCACCGCGTAGTACGACGTGCCGCTGACCTGGATGATCGGCACGCTCGCGTTCACGACGTACGACAGTGGCGTGCCTTCGACCTGCGAGTACTGCGGCGCGCCGTCGAAGCTCGGCGTGAACTTCGGCCCGTTCAGGCGCTTGACGGTCGCCGTCTGCGGAATCGTGTTCTCGATCGCCGCCGCCTGCGCCTGCGGCGTGCCGGCGACCGTCGGCAGCACCGCCGACGCCAGCGATCCGGTCGGGATGCGCGCGAAATCGGCCGGCAGCGCGTTGTTGGCGACGAAGGTCCACGGCCCGTTCATCCCCGGCCCGGTGAACCAGCGGCCCGAAAGCAGGATGAAGTACTGGCTGTTCGCGGTATCGACGAACACGTCGCTCGTCGTGTTCGACGCCCACAGCAACGGGGTGCCATTGATCGGCACGAAATCGGGCTGACCGCGAAAGACGATCAACTCGGTCGGCACCTGGCTCGTGACGATCGTCGGTGCGCCGTTCGCGAGCGACGGCTTCGGGTTCGCCTTCGGCGGGCCGGCGAGCATGTCGACGACGCCGGTCTTCGCAACCGCCTGCGCGGCTTCATTCATGCCGACCGGCGTCGCGCCGGCGATCGCCCACGGGCCGGCGATGCTGTTCGACGAAAGCCAGCCGTCGTAGACGTGGAGGTAGTAGTTGTCGCCGATCCCGCCCTGCAGGATCAGCGCATGGGTGTTGATGACGCGCTGGAAGCGGCTGTGGCCGGGCACCGCCTTCAGCACCGGCGTGCCGTCGATCGGCACCAGGATCGCAGGCGAATTGCTGACGACGACCCTGGGCGGCGTGTTCTGCACCGGCACCGTCGGCGGCTTGACGCCGTCGAGATCGAGCGACGCGGTGAGCCGGTCGAGCGAGATCGTCCGCACGTCGCGCGCGACCGCCTCCTGCAGCGTGGCGGTGTAGGCCGCACCGCGGTCGGGCAGGGTCGGAAAGTCGCTCTTCGTGATCGCCATGTCCTCGAAGACGACCGTGCGGGCGACCTTGTCGACCTGCGTGCGCGCGGTGGCGAACAGTACGCCAAAGCTCTCCTGCTTCGCTCCCTTCGGGTGGATCGCGAGCGCGGCGCGGAACTCGATGCGGTTGCCGACCCAGCGGCTGACCTGCGGCTGGTACATCAGCACCGTCGCGTTGCTCAGGTTGACCTGGCGCGGCCAGGGGTCGGCGGGGATCGCGGACGGCGCGCTCGCGGACCCGGATGTCGACGGCGGCGCGGCGGTCTGGGCGTGCGTGCCGGACATCGACACGCCAAGCGCGACGATCAGCATCGCTGCGCGCACGACTCGGTTTACGATGAGCATGATGTTCACCCCCGATCGATGGGATCGGGATGCTAGCGCCGAATCGGCGCCGGCGTCAGCCCAGGCGTCCGGCCAGCAACTCGCTCGCCTGCACCGGGTTGGCCTTGCCCTTGCTCGCCTTCATCACTTGGCCGACGAGCGCGTTGAACGCCTTGTCCTTGCCGGCGCGGTATTCTTCGATCGACTTCGGGTTCGCCGCGATCGCTGCGTCGATGATCGCTTCGAGCGCAGCGGTGTCCGACATTTGCCTCAGGCCCGAAGCCTCGATCACCGCGTCGACATCGGCCGCGCCGGCCCACAGCGCGTCGAACACCTGGCGCGCGCCGGCGTTGGAGATCGCGAGACTTCGCCAATCAGTGGGTTCGCGGCG
>CAZVNC010000601.1:0-1963 GCA_964628305.1 uncultured Ideonella sp. | reverse complement strand
GACCGAGCCGCTCGGAGCGCGGATCGAAGCGCTGATCCCCGGCCGCGCGGCGATCTACGACACGCGCTTCGCGTTCGACTACTACCGGCGCCTGAACGACACCCGGCTGCTGTGGGGCGGGCGCATTTCGGTGCGCGACCGCAGCGCCGATCAGATCGCGCGCTTCCTGCGCGCTGACATGCTGCGTGTGTTCCCGAGCCTGGAAGACGCGCGCATCGACTATGCCTGGAGCGGCTTGATGAGCTACGCGCGCCACAAGATGCCGCAGATCGGACGCATCGCCGCCGGCCCGCTCGCGGGCGTCTGGCATGCGTCGTGTTTCGGCGGGCACGGGGTTGCGCCGACCACCGTCGCCGGTGAACTGCTTGCCGACGCGATCAGCGGCAAAGCCGCGCTGCCGGCGGCGTTCGAACGCTACGGGCTGGCGCGCACCTGGCGGCCCCTCGGGCTGCTCGCGGCGCAGGCGGCGTACCGATTCGCGGAGCTGAAGGACGCCTGGCGCGACCGCCGCTGAGGCCGGCGTCAGGCGCGGCGACGACTACTTCTTTGCGCCGACCATCGCGAACATCGCACCCTGCGGGTCGATGCACTGCGCGATCCACATCGGGCCCGGCACCTCCATCGGCCCGTTCAGGACCTGGCCGCCGCCCTGCTTCACGCGCTCCATCGCGGGCTCGACGGCGTCGACGTTGAAGTAGTAGAGCCAGTTCGGCGCCGGCACGTCGGGCATCTTCGTCATCATGCCGCCGATCGCCGGGCCGCCGGCCGCGAAGAGCTGATAGACGCCCATCTCGCCCATGTCCATCGCCTGATCCGCGGTCCAGCCGAAAAGGCCGGAATAGAACCCGAACGCGGCCGGGCCGTCGCCGGCATGCAGTTCGTGCCAGCCGACGTGGCCGGGCGTGCCGGGAGCGGCGTTCGGCGGTGCCTCGTCGCTCGATCCCTTGAACAGCATGAACGCCGCGCCCTGCGGATCGGCGACCACGGCGAAGCGGCCGACGCCCGGGATGTCCTGCGGCGCATGGTGGACCGCGCCGCCGGCGGCCTTCACCTTGGCCGCGTAGGCGTCGACGTCGGCGACGCCGACGTAGCCCATCCAGGTCGGCCGCGCGCCCATGTTCATTGCCTCGGCGGGAATGTCCATGATGCCGCCGACCGGCGCGCCGCCGGCCGAGACGATGGTGTACTTCATGTCGGTCATGCCGGCATCGGCGCCGCCCATGCCTAGGACGCCTTCGTAGAACCGGGTCGCCGCCGCGGCGTCAGTCGTCATCAGCTCGTACCAGACGAACGTGTTGCTTGCCATTGGGGTTCGCTCCTTTCCCGTTGTTCGGTGGGCGGCTCACATGATGCAACCCGCGCCGGGGCCGCGCAAGCGCCGCGCGCCCAACGCCCCGGCGCCGGGTTATCGTCGCGCCTCATGCGAGCCGCGCTGCCCCCACGTCACGACAACCGGCGATGAGCGTCTTCCTGCTCAAACGCCTGGCAACGTTCGTCGCGACGCTGCTCGCGGCGTCAATCGTCGTCTTCCTCGTCCTCGAGGTGCTGCCCGGCAATGCGGCGCAGATGATGATGGGGCCGGACGCTTCGCCCGAGGCGGTGCACGCGCTGGCCGTCAAGCTCGGGCTCGATCGGCCGCCGCTCGAGCGTTATCTGGCGTGGATCGGCGGCATGCTGCGCGGCGACCTGGGTCTGAGCTACGCCTACAGCACGCCGGTCTCGGAGCTGATCGCCGAGCGGCTCGTCGTCACCGTGCCGCTCGCGGTGATCGCAATGACGCTCACCACGGTGCTTGCGATCAGCGCCGGCGTCTACGCTGCGGCGCGCCACAACAAGTTCGGCGACGTCGGCCTCATGGGACTGTCGCAGCTCGGCATCGCGGTGCCGAACTTCTGGTTCGCGATCCTCTTGATCCTGCTCTTTTCGGTCCACCTGCGCTGGTTCTCGGCCGGTGGCTTTCCGG
>CAZVNC010000600.1:0-1975 GCA_964628305.1 uncultured Ideonella sp. | reverse complement strand
CCGATCGTCTTGTCGCGCTGCACGGCGGCTTCCTTCAGCGCTTTGTAGCGGGCCTCGGACAGGGTGATGGTCAGGCGGCTCATGTCAACCTCGCATTGGTGCTTTAGCACCAGTATGTTAGCGCGCCGCGGCACGCGTGCCAAATCGGGCCGGACGCCGACCGCTGGGCGGCTTGCGCTACCTCACGCGTTTCGACAAAGGCTGGCAAATGGCCTGACTCGACAGTGTCATGCGAGTCGGAGCAGTGCGGTCACCGGGACGACCGCGACCGCCAGCGGCGCGCGCAGCAGAATTGCGGGCCAACCGCTGATCGCGAATGCTCCGAGGCCGAGCGTCACCGCGACCGAAGCGGACGCGCTTTCGCATCCAGGCCACAGCAGCGGCGGATCGCTGCGCAGGTTGTTCGCCTGGTTGCCGGTTCCGAGGCTGTGGAGCGCCGGGAGGTCGTTGCCCTGCGGTAGCGCTAGGGCCTCGGGGTCGCGGGCCTTTTCGGGGTAGCAAAGGACCCCATGACACGTCACTCGAGGTTTTGCACCTGCTCGCGCAGCTGCTCGATCGCGACCTTCATCTCGACCGCGATGTTCGTCAGTTCGATCGCGGCAGACTTGGAGCCGAAGGTGTTCGCCTCGCGCAGCAGTTCCTGCACCAGGAAGTCGAGCCGCTTGCCGAGTTCGCCGCCGGCGGCGAGCAGCCGGTCGATCTCGTCGAGGTGCGAGCGCAGGCGGGCGAGTTCCTCGGCGATGTCGATGCGGATCGCGAACGCCGCCGCTTCGTTCAACGCGCGATCCTGCAGCGCTTCGGGTGCAATCGTCTGCGCCGCGCCGCTCATGGCGAGCGCCTCGTTCCAGCGTTCGAGAAAGCGCTGCTGCTGGCGTTTGACGACGACCGCGACGAGCGGCTCGGCCTCGCTTGCCAGCCCGCGCAGGCGCGCAACGCGCTCCAGTAGTACCTTGGCAAGCCGCTCGCCTTCGCGGGCACGCGCGTCAAGCAGGCCGGCGATCGCCGCCTTCGCCGCCTCGAGCGCCGCTTCGTCCAGCCGTTCGGCGGCGGCGCCGGCCTTGCACCACTGCAGCGCTTCGTTCACCGATAGGGGTTGCGCGTCGGGCATCCAGCTTCGTACGCTGTCCTGCAGTCGCGCGAGGCGGTGCAACTGCTCGGCCTGCGGCTGCGGCCACAGCGCTGCGGCGTCGCTGCGCGTGTTCAGCCGCAGCTCGATCTTGCCGCGCCGGAAGGCCGCGGTGGTCAGTTCGCGCAACGCCGGTTCGAGCGATCGCAACTCGTCGGGCAGGCGCAGCGATAGATCGAGGAAGCGGGCGTTCACCGAGCGCAATTCGGCGTTCACGCTGCCGGCCCCGCCGGCCTGCGCTGCGTCGCCTGCGTCACGCGTTGCGGCGCCCGCACTGGCGCTCGCGTATCCGGTCATGCTGTAGACTGCCATCGGGCCTTCGCGCAGGCAAAAGCAAATTATGTCAAAGCCAAAACCCGCCCCTTTGCCGGCCGGCACGGTGGTCGGCGGCTACCAGATCATCAAGCGGCTCGCGGCCGGCGGCTTCGGCGTCGTCTACCTCGCCGAGGACCCCGATCGCCACATGGTGGCGATCAAGGAATATCTGCCGTCGTCGCTCGCCGAACGCGCCGCGGGCGAGCTCACGCCGCGCGTCAAGCCCGACAAGCTACCGCTCTATCGCCTTGGCCTGAAGAGCTTTTTCGAAGAGGGCCGCTCGCTGGCGCAGATCTCGCACCCGAGTGTCGTTTCGGTGCTGAATTTCCTGCGCGAGAACGAGACCGTTTACATGGTGATGAACTACTTGCAAGGCGATACCTTGCAGGACTTCATCGTCACCGCGCGCGACCTGAAGCGCGACAAGGTGTTTCGCGAATCGACCATCCGCAGCCTGTTCGACGAGATTCTGCGCGGCTTGCGCATCGTGCACCAGCACAAGATGCTGCACCTGGACATCAAGCCGGCCAACAT
>CAZVNC010000599.1:0-1979 GCA_964628305.1 uncultured Ideonella sp. | reverse complement strand
ACATCGTGCTGTGGTCCGACGACCCGGCGCAGTTCGTGATCGGCGCTCTCGCGCCGGCGAACGTGCAGTCGATCGTCGTCGACGAGGAGCGCCATGCGATGGACGTGGTGGTCGACGAAGAGAACCTCGCGATCGCGATCGGCCGTGGCGGCCAGAACGTCCGCCTCGCATCCGAGATGACCGGCTGGCGCATCAACATCATGAGCGCCGAGGAATCCGAGGCCAAGCAGAACGAGGAAAGCGACACGCTGCGCAAGCTGTTCGTCGAGAAGCTCGATGTCGACGTCGAGGTCGCCGACATCCTGATTGCCGAGGGCTTCACGAGCCTCGAGGAGGTTGCCTACGTCCCGATGCAGGAGATGCTCGAGATCGAGAGCTTCGACGAAGAGACCGTGAGCGAACTGCGCACTCGCGCGAAGGACGCGCTGTTGACGATGGACATCATGCGCGAGGAAAAGGTCGACAAGGTTTCGCAGGATCTGCGCGACCTCGAAGGACTGGACGCCGAGATCATCGCGCGCTTGTCGGACGGCGGCGTGAACACCCGTGACGACCTCGCCGATCTGGCGGTCGACGAGTTGACCGAGATGTCCGGCATCGACGAAGAGCACGCCAAGACGCTGATCATGAAGGCGCGCGAACACTGGTTCACCACATGAAGCAGTTTCGTCTGCCGCACCGCAAGCTACACAAGTAAGGAAAGCACCCATGGCCGTGACCACCGTTGCCCAGTTCGCTGCCGAGCTAAACCGCTCGGCCGCGGCGCTGCTCGAGCAGCTCGAGTCGGCTGGCGTGGCGAAGGCATCGAGCGACGATGCGTTGACCGAAGCGGACAAGGAGCGTCTGCTCGATCACCTGCGCACGGCGCACGGCACCGGCACCGGCGAGCGGCGCAAGATCACGCTCACGCGCAAGTCGACGAGCGAGATCAAGCAGGCCGATTCGAGCGGCAAGGCGCGCACGATCCAGGTCGAGGTCCGCAAGAAGCGCACCTTCATCAAGCGCGACGATGCTCCGGTCGCGGAGCCACCAACCCCCGTGATCGACGAGGCCGAACTCGGCCGCCGCGAGGAAGAGGCGCACGCGCAGGCCGAATTGTTGCGCCAGCAGGAGGCCGAGTTGGCCGAGAAGCGGCGCCTGCGCGAGGAACAGGAGCGCGCCGAGCGCGAGGCCGCCGAGCAGCGGCAGCGCGAAGCGGTCGAGAAGGCGGCCGCCGAATTGGCTGCCGAGGCACTCGCCGCGGCTACGGCGCCCAAGCGCAAAGTCTCCGAGAAGGCGGCTCAGAAGGCGGCGCAGAAGGCGGCGGCTGAAAAGGCAGCCGATACCGCACCCGAAAAGGCAGGTGCAGAAGCGATTGCGCCGCCGGCCGAGCCGGAGACGGCGGAGCCCGCCAAGCCGGTGCTGCGCGTGATCAAGGCCGCCGACGTCGTCGACGAGGAGAAGCAGCGTCTCGCCGACCTCGCCAAGCGCCGCAAGCAGGCCGAAGATGAAGCGGCCGCGATCCGCCAGATGATGAGCGCGCCCAAGCGCGTTCTCGTTCCGCACAAGCCCGAGGAGCCGAAGCCCGCCGCGGCCGAGATCAAGGGCACGATCCACAAGAAGGCCGGTGCGCCGGGCGCGGCTGCGGCCGCGCCAGGGGCGGCCAAGCCGGGCGAGAAGAAGTCGGTCAAGTCCGAGAAGCTGTCGTCGAGCTGGGCCGACGACGCCGCCAAGCGGCGCGGCCTGAAGACGCTCAACACCGGCGGTGCGACGCGCCCCGGCTGGCGTGCGCCGCGCGGCGGGCGCCGCGGCGACCGCAACGACGGCGCGCCATCGACCTTTGTCGCACCGGCCGAGTTCCAGACGCAGGAAGTGCACGTGCCCGAGACGATCAGCGTCGCCGATCTCGCGCACAAGATGTCGGTCAAGGCTTCCGAGGTCATCAAGCAGTTGATGAAGCTCGGCCAGATGGTCACGATCAACCAGCAGCTCGACCAGGA
>CAZVNC010000598.1:0-1979 GCA_964628305.1 uncultured Ideonella sp. | reverse complement strand
CGACGAGGCGGTGAGCGCCCTCGACGTCTCGGTGCAGGCGCAGGTGCTCAACCTGCTCAAGGACCTGCAGGACGAGCTCGGCCTGGCCTATGTCTTCATCAGCCACGACCTCGCCGTCGTGCGCTTCATGGCCGACGAGGTGCTGGTGATGCAGGACGGGGACGTCGTCGAGCAGGCGCCTGTCACCGACATCCTCGAGCGCCCGCGCGAGGCGTACACGAAACGGCTGCTGGCAGCGATTCCGCGCGGCTACCGGGCTGCGGCCTGACGTTCGCGACGGGCCTGCCCGGCCGGTTCAGCCCGGTTGCGGCGGCCGTCGTGCGAACATCCCGTAGCCGCGCATGTCGAGCACCTGTTCGTCACGCTGGTTGAAGAGCTGCCAGCGGGTGTCGATGAGGCCCGCCGTCGGCCGGCTCTTCAAGACGCGCGCGGCGAGCACTGTCAGCCGCATTCGCAGGGTGTCGCCGGGACGTACCGGCGCCGTCCAGCGCAGATATTCGAGCCCGGGCGAGCCGAGGCTCGCGGCGTCGAGCAGGTACTCGTCGCACATCATGCGCATCGCAAGCGAACTGGTGTGCCAGCCGCTGGCGATCAGCCCGCCGTACGGAGACGCGCGGCCGGCGGCGTCGTCGAGGTGGAACTGCTGCGGATCGAAGTGGCTCGCGAAATCGATGATGTCCTCGCGCCGCACCGTCACCGCACCGAACTCCCGCACGTCGCCGGCTTGGAAGTCCTCCCAGTAGATGCTGGGCACCCGGCGCGGCGTGGATTGGGAATCGGGTGCCTTCATGGGGCGGGAAGTCGTGGCGAACGCCGGATGATAGGCATGGGGCGGCGGGCGCCTCAAGTCCGGCCTTGCCGGGGCCGATATGCGTTCGATGGCTTCGCTTTCGCACTGTGCACGCCCGCCGGTCGCTCGCTGGCCGGCTTGGCTGGTCGCGATCGGCGTCGGTCTGGCGCTTTGTGCAGCAGTTGTGAGTGCCGCAGCCGAAGCCACGTCGCCGCAACTCCTCGAGCTCGAGCGCGCCGGCCGTGCCAAGCCGCAGGAGACCGCGGCGCAGCTTGCGCCGCTGATCGCGTCGAACCAGGGCGACGCCGCAACCCGGCTCGAAGCGCTGATCCTGCAGGGCTGGCTGCTCGCGACCGTGCCAAGTGAAGACGAGGCCGAAGCCGTCGCCCGCGCGCTCGATGCGCGCTTCGCGGCGGACAAGAATCCGCTCGTCCAGGCGGGTGCGCTGCTGGTGCGGGCCCGGCTCGCCGAGCAATTGGGAGACGTCGCGCGGGCCGGTGCGCTGATCGACGAGGCGCTCGCGCGGCTGCCGTCCGAAGCGACGGGGTTGATTCGGCTGCGCATCCTCGCCGCCCAGGCCCATATCCGCAACGGCTCGAGCAAGTACGAAGACGCGATCCGCATCGGTCACGAAGCGCTGAGCCTGGCCGACGCGCGCGGCGAGGCGTGGCGGCGCGCCGAAGCGCGCTCCGACCTGGCCTACTACTACCATCAGGCGAAGCAGGACACACGTGCCTCGAGCCTCAACCAGGAGGCGCTCGCGATCGCGCAGGCAGATGGCGAGCCGCTGACGCTCGCCCGCGTCAGCACGGTGCAGGCCATCGTGCTCGACGCGCTCGGCGATCGCGACGGCGAGAAGCGCTGGTCGCTGGCCGCGCTCGACTTTGCGCGCCAGGCCGGCGCAAAGTACGAGGAAGCGCTCTATCTCGCCAACCTCGCGGACTTCTACCTGAAGAACGGTGAGTACGCGACCGCGTTGAAGCACGTCCAGCAGGCCTTGCCGCTGACGCGCGAGCTGAAGAACCTGAACGGCGAAATGGTGGCCCTCGCCAACATCGGGCTGGCGCAGATCGCGCTCGGCCAGATCGACGCCGGCAAACACAATCTGCGGCTCGCGATCGACATCGAAGAGCGCCGCGGCTCGCTCAGCGGCATGGCGGAGACCTACTTCGAGATGGGACAGGCGCTG
>CAZVNC010000597.1:0-1981 GCA_964628305.1 uncultured Ideonella sp. | reverse complement strand
CGGAATTCAGGCAGTTCGACAGCGCGAAGTCGATGATGCGGAACTTGCCGCCGAAATAGACAGCCGGCTTGGCCCGCGAATCGGTCAACTCGTGCAGCCGGCTGCCGCGCCCGCCGGCGAGGACGAGCGCCACCGCACGCTTGGAAAGGCTCAAGCTGTCCGCGGACTCGTAGGCATTCATGAATGACGTTTCCCAGGCCTTGCGATCGCTTGTGCGATGCTCGTTGGATTCGATCGATCCGTCGTCGCGACCTCGCCGACCGCCCCGATTGTGCAGCCAAGCACGGATGCCGCGACCCGGCGCGCTGGATGGACTCGCGGCGGCCGGCGACTTCTGGTCACAATGTCTGCTTTAAGAAGGAAGATTCCGTCAATGAGTCCGAGTTCCGAAGCCGCCGGCGTCGAAGGCAACGTCGACCAGTTGCTGCTCGCCGTGGTCGGCGTCGCGCCGGGCGAGGCGAGCGCGGCCGATCTGATGCAGGCGACGGCGCGCCTTGCGCGGCGCGAGCTCTCGCAGCGATGGGTGCAGACGCAGGCGGCCGAACGCGCCGACAAGGCTCGGCGCGTCTACTACCTGTCGATGGAGTTCCTGATCGGGCGCACGCTCACCAACGCGCTCGCCGCACTCGGGCTGCGCGAGGATGCCGCGGCAGCGCTGCACGCGCATGCGGTCAAGCTCGAGGACGTGGCGCAGGAGGAAGCCGACGCTGCACTCGGCAATGGCGGCCTCGGCCGGCTCGCGGCCTGCTTCCTCGATTCGATGGCGACGCAGGGCTTGCCGTCGTTCGGCTACGGCATCCGCTACGAGTACGGCATGTTCGCGCAGGACATCGTCCAGGGCTCGCAGGTCGAGCATCCCGACCCGTGGCTTGCCGACGGCTCGCCGTGGGAATTTCCGCGCGCCGCGATCACGTATCCGGTGTACTTCGGCGGCTGGGTCGAGAACCAGGGCGACACCCGCAGCGTGTGGCGCCACGCCGGCGAGGTCGAGGCCAAGGCCTACGACATGATCGTTCCCGGCCACGGCACGCACAAGGTCAGCACGCTGCGCCTGTGGAAGGCGGCCGCGCCGCGCCAGATCGACCTGCACGCCTTCAACAGCGGCGACTACGCACGCGCCGCCGAGGTGAAGAACGAGTTCGAGAACATCTCCTGGGTGCTCTACCCGAACGACAGCACGCCGGCCGGCCGCGAGTTGCGGCTGCGCCAGGAGTATTTCTTCGTCAGCGCCTCGCTGCAGGATCTGCTCGCCCGCCACCTGCTCGAGCATGCGCGGCTCGAGAACCTCGCCGACAAGGTCGCGATCCACCTGAACGACACCCATCCGGCGATCGGCATCGCCGAACTGATGCGCCTGCTGGTCGACATCCACGCCATGTCGTGGGCCGCGGCCTGGGCCCAGTGCCTGCGCGTGTTCTCGTACACCAATCACACGCTGATGCCCGAGGCGCTCGAGACCTGGAGCGTCGGCCTGCTGCAGCATGTGCTGCCGCGCCATCTGCAGATCATCCTGCGCATCAACGAGGAGTTGCTCGACCACGCCGCGCGCATGCGCCCCGGCGACAACGATTTCCTGCGCCGCCTGTCGTTGATCGACGAGAACGGCGAACGGCGCGTGCGCATGGCGCACCTGAGCGTCGTCGGCAGCCACAAGGTGAACGGCGTCTCGGCCTTGCACTCCGACCTGCTCGTGAAGACGATCTTCGCCGACTTCGCCGCGCTCTATCCCGAGCGCTTCACCAACGTCACGAACGGCGTCACGCCGCGGCGCTGGCTGGCGCAGGCCAATCCGGGCCTGGCGGCGCTGCTCGACCGCACGATCGGCAGCGGCTGGCGGCTCGACCTGTGCCAGGTGAAGAAGCTCGCCGATCACGTCGACAGCGGCGCGCTGCGCGCTGCGTTCGCGACCGTCAAGCATGCCAACAAGGTGCGCCTGGCCAGCCACATCGATCGCGAACTCGGCATACGTCTCGACCCGGCG
>CAZVNC010000596.1:0-1986 GCA_964628305.1 uncultured Ideonella sp. | reverse complement strand
CGACATTGTTGAAGAAGCAGAAGCCCATCGCCTGGTTGCGCGTCGCGTGGTGGCCCGGGGGCCGCACGGCACAGAACGCGTTCTCGACCTCGCCCTTGATCACGGCGTCGGTCGCCGCCACCGCGGCGCCGGCCGAACGCAACGCGGCGCGCCAGGTGGCGGGACAGGCGACCGTATCGGGATCGATGTAGCGCGACTCGGTGCCGGCCGCGATTCTCCTGAGCAAGTCCTCCAGCTCGCTCACGTAGCGGCTCTCGTGGGCGCGGGTGAGCGCTTGGAGGTCGACCAGCGGCGCGTCGCGCATGTCGAGCACATCCTGCAATCCGGACACCAGCAGGCGGTCGTTGATCGCGTCGAGCCGCTGCGGGCATTCGGGGTGGCCTTCGCCCATGTCATGCAGGCGGCATTCGGGGTGGCTGTAGAGCGCAGTGGACATCGCAGGTCAAGCAGGAAACTGGGGCCGCAAGGAACGGGTTGTTCGGCGAACTGCACGCCGCGGATTTCGGGTATGGTCATTCGCATGACCCATCCCCTTGCCCTGCAACTCACCCGTCTGGTCGATCAGGTTAGCACGATCATCGTCGGCAAACGCCCGCAGATCGAAGACTGTCTGGCCTGTCTGCTGGCCGGCGGGCATCTGCTGATCGAGGACCTGCCGGGCGTCGGCAAGACGACGCTCGCGCACGCGCTGGCGGTCTCGCTCGGCCTGCGGTTCTCGCGCACCCAGTTCACCGCCGACCTGATGCCGACCGACCTCGTCGGCGTCAGCATCTACGAACGCGGGCGCGAGGCCTTCGTCTTCCACCCCGGCCCGATCTTCGCCCAGGTGCTGCTCGCCGACGAGATCAACCGCGCCGGGCCGAAGACGCAGAGCGCGCTGCTCGAGGCGATGGAAGAGCAGCAGGTCACGGTCGAAGGCGAGACGCGCGCGCTGCCGCGGCCGTTCTTCGTCATCGCGACGCAGAATCCGAGCGAGCAGATCGGCACCTATCCGCTGCCCGAGTCGCAACTCGACCGCTTCCTGATGTGCATCACGCTCGGCTACCCGGATGCCGCCTCCGAGCGCGCATTGCTGGCCGGAGAGGACCGGCGCGAGGCGATCCATCACCTCGCGACGGTGATGTCGCCCGACGAGTTGATCGCGGCGCAGCGCGCGGTGCTCGCGGTGCATGCATCGGATGCGCTGCTCGACTACCTGCAGGCGCTGATCGCGGCGACCCGCTCGGGCCGCTGGTTCGTCGAGGGTCTGAGCCCGCGCGCCGGCATCGGCGTGCTGCGCGCGGCGAAGGCACACGCGCTGCTTGCGCGGCGCGACTACGTCGCCCCCGACGACGTGCAGGCGATCCTCGCGCAGACGATCGCGCACCGCCTCGTCCCGGCGGCCGGCGCAGGGCGCGGCCGGCGCGAGCAGGTGCGGGCGATGATCGAAGCCGTCGCGCTGCCGTGACGCCGCCGTCCGCCCTCTTTCGCGTGAGCCGCGCTTGACGGTCCGCGTCCTTCCCCGCCCGCGCGGACTTGGCGTTCGCCGCCGCTTTCGCGACTGGTGGCAGGCGCGCACGCCGCGCAGCGACACGCTGCTGCTGACGCAGCGCAACGTCTACATCCTGCCGACGCGCGCCGGGCTGCTGTTCGGCATGACGCTCGTCGTGCTGCTGCTGGCGTCGATCAACTACCAGTTGAACCTCGGCTACCTGCTGACCTTCGTGCTGGCGGGCGCCGGCATCGTCTCGATGCACCAGACGCACGCGACGCTGCGTGCGCTGACGCTGCACCTGCACCCGGTCCCGGCGGTCCACGCGGGCGATGCCGCGCCGCTCGCAGTGGTGCTGACGACGCCGGGCTCGGCGCGCTTCGGGATCGGCTTGCGACTGCAGACGGCGCCGGCGTCGACCCTGACCTGGATCGACGTTCCGGCCGGCGGACAGGCGACGGCGCGCTTGAGCTTCGTGCCGCCGCAGCGCGGCCTGCACGAGGTGCCTGCGCTGG
>CAZVNC010000595.1:747-1997 GCA_964628305.1 uncultured Ideonella sp. | reverse complement strand
GCCGACCATCTCGTCGCGTGATCGCCGCCTGATCCCCGCCGGCGGCGCGCGCCTCTCAACGCCTGCGGGTGCCGAGCCAGATCACGGTCGCGACGACCATCAGGCCGCCCGCGACCTGCACCGGCGCGATTCTCTGCCCGAGCAGCGCCCAGGCGAGGACGAGGGCGAAGATCGGCTCGACATTCATGATCGCCGAGTTGCTGACGACGCCCAGCCGCGGCAACACGGTGAAGAGGATCGTGATGCCGGTGCCGTAGAGCAGCGTCAGCATCGCGAGCCCCCACCATCCGGCGGCTGCCGTGGGCAGGTGAAAGCCGCCCTGCGTCGCGACGCCGCCGAGCGCGAGCAGCGCGACCATCGCCATCGTCGTCGCGGTACGCAAGCGGCCATCGAGGTCTCCTGCCTCGTGCTGCGTCAACACCAGCGCGAGGCCGAAGACAGCCGCCGCGCCGAGTGCGAACGCGACGCCCACGCCGATGTTCGCCCACTGCGCCGCCGCGCCCAGTCCGGAAGCGGCGCCGAACACATCGAGCGCGAGCGCGAGCCCAACCAGCATGAACGGCATCGCGCGCAGCACGCGCGGCTCGGCACGGTGCGCATAGGCGATGCGCGCCCAGAACGCCGTCCACAGCGGATAGGTGTTGAACGCAAGCAGCGCGAGTGCGACCGGCAGGCGCGCGACGGACGAATACAGAAACAGGCTTTGCACGCCGATGAGCAGGCCGATCGCCGGCAGCGCACGCTTGTGGCGCGGCGTGAGCCTGACCGGCACGCGTTGGACGAAGATCAGGATCGTCACGACGAGCGCGGTGACGGCGCTTCGAATGGTCACCGCCGTCGCGACATCGACGCCGTTGTCGAATGCGAAGCGCGCCGCGACATGGTTCGCGCCCATCATCAGGGCGATCAGCAGCAGCGTCGCAAAGGCGGCGCGCGACAGCGCGCTGGCCGAAGACAGGGTCATGCGGCGAACGCGTGCTTCAGCGCGACGCCGCCGCGGGCATCGCCGTGCCGCAGTTCCAGCACTGCTCGAACGGCCCGTCGATCATCTCGCCGCAGCCGGGGCAGACCCAGCGGCGGCGCGGCGGGTGGCGCAACTCGTCGAGCAGGCGGCGCGCGGCGTCGTATTGCGCGGCGTCCTCGATCCAGATCTCGGGCAGTGCCTGATCGGGCGGAATCTCGCCCGCGATGCTGCTCGCGAAATAGCGCTGCACGGTGGACCGGATGCCGCCGCTGGTGAGCATGTCGGC
>CAZVNC010000595.1:0-737 GCA_964628305.1 uncultured Ideonella sp. | reverse complement strand
AGAGCGTCGCGATCGCGATGTTGGGCGCCGTCGTCAGGCGTCGCATGGGGAGGTGGCGATGATGTCCTCTGGCTCGCCGTCGGCGGCGATTGCTGGCACGATAACGCATCGCCACCCGCACTCTGCAAGCCAAGGAGACTCATGTCATGACGCAGACCAGCCCGACGATCCGGATCGAGACCCATGGCGGCCCCGAGGTGATGAAGCTCGTCGATCTGCCGGTCGGCGAACCCGGTGCCGGCGAGATCCGTATCCGCCACCATGCGTGCGGGTTGAACTTCATCGATGTCTACCAGCGCTCCGGCGTCTACGCGACGCCGCTGCCGCTCTCGCTCGGCATGGAAGGCGCGGGCGTCGTCGAGGCGGTCGGCGAGGGCGTGACGCACCTGAAGGCGGGCGACCGCGCCGCGTACACGAGCAATCCGCCCGGCAGTTACTGCGTCGCGCGCGTGTTGCCGGCCAAGTGCGTCGTCAGGCTGCCCGACGCGATCTCGTTCGAGACCGGCGCCGCGATGATGCTCAAGGGCTTGACCGCGCAGTACCTGCTGAAGAAGACGCTGCCGCAGGGCGGCCTGCAGGCGGGCGACTTCGTGCTCTTTCACGCTGCCGCCGGCGGCGTCGGCCTGATCGCCTGCCAGTGGGCGAAGGCGCTCGGCCTGCGCCTGATCGGCACCGCGGGGTCGGACGAGAAATGCGCGCTCGCCCGGGCACTCGGCGCGGCCTACACGATCAACTAC
>CAZVNC010000594.1:0-2001 GCA_964628305.1 uncultured Ideonella sp. | reverse complement strand
CAGGCCGCGCAGGCCGCGGCCGACGCGCGCTACCGCATCAGCAACAGCCTGGACGCCCGCCGCGAGCGCTTCATGGACAGCACCGCCAGCCTGCGCCGCATCCGCCCCACCATCGACGCCTGCAAGAACGGCGAGACCGCGATGGCCGCCAGGCAGTACCCCAAGGCGCAGGCCGAATTCCAGACGGCGCTGGCCAGGACCCCGCGCGATTACGCCAGCAACCTGCGCATGGCCCAGTGCCTGCAGGCCCAGGGCCAGACCGCGAAGGCGGTGGACTACGCCGACAACGCGCGCGAGATCTACCCGCAGGAGGCGCAGGCCTACAAGCTCGCCGGCGTGCTCGCCCTGCAGCAGCGCGACGCCGGCCGCGCTTACCAGAACCTCGACCGCTTCGACCGCCTGGTCCCCGGCGACGCCGGCATCACCTTCCTGAAGGGCATCTCGCTCGAAGGCATGGGCAACCGCCAGGCCGCCGCCCAGCACTACGCCGCCTACCTGCGCCAGAGCCAGCAGGGCAACGCCGCGCAGTACTCGTACAACCGGCTCAAGGCCTGGGGGATGGTGAAGTAGCGCAGGATCAGCCCGCCGCGATCCCGCGCCTGCGAGCCACCATTTCAACGGAAGGGCAGGATGAAGGTGCCCTTCTCACGCACCGCAAGGCTTGCGTCGTGCAGCGCCACCGTCTCGAACACGATCGGCTGCACGCCGGACGGCATGCCTTCGAACGGGGATGACAGGGTGAGCGTGACGCTCTGCACCTGGCCCGGCCCGACCGTGAATTCGCCGGCGCCCTCGATCCGCAGCCCGGGCAGGCCGCTCACGCCGATGCGGAACTGGCGGGTCGTCTCTTCCATGTTGATGAGCTTGAGGGTGTAGCTGTTCTCGATCCGACCCGCGCTCGTCTCCTGCATGAGGGCGCCGCGATCCCGGTGCACTTCCACCCGCAACAGCACGCGTTCGTTCAGTGTCCACACCCCCAGCGCGGCGAACACGAGCAGCAGGCCGACATAGACGAGGGTCCGCGGCCGCGACCAGGCTGGGGCGACCTGTGCCTGGCCGGCAAGCTCGCGCTCGCTCATGAAGCGGATCAAGCCGCGCGGTGCGCCGATCCTGTCCATGACCTCGTCGCAAGCGTCGGCGCACAACCCGCAGTCGATGCACTGGTATTGCAGTCCGTCGCGAATGTCGATGCCCGTCGGACACACCTGCACGCAGATTCCGCAGTCGATGCAGTCGCCCTTGTCGCCCGACTGCCGCAAGGCGCCGCGGGGCTCCCCGCGCTTGACGTCGTAGGCGACGTTCGCCGTATCCGGATCGATCATCACGCCCTGGAAGCGCGAGTACGGACACATGTGCTGGCATACGGCCTCGCGTGCGAGCCCGGCCTGCAGATAGGTGAAGCTCGCGTAGAAAAGCAGCCAGAAGGTTTCCCACGGGCCGGTCTGGAGGCCGACGATTGCCGGCAGCAGTGCGCGGATGGGAGTGAAGTAGCCGACGAAGCTGATCGCGGTCCACGCCGCGACCAGCGCCCAGATGCCGTGCTTGACCGACTTGATGAGCAGCTTGCGCGCCGACATCGGGCCCTGGTCGAGGCGCAGGCGCGCGAGGTGGTCGCCCTCGATCCTGGCCTCGATCCACACGAAGATCGACGTATAGACCGTCTGCGGACAGGCAAAGCCGCAGAACAGGCGCCCGGCGATCGCGGTGGTGAAGAACAGCGCGGTCGCGGCCAGGATCAGGACGACGGCCAGCAGCAGCGCGTCCTGCGGCCACAGGACCAGGTCGAACAGGTAGAACTTCTCGTCGACGATGTCGAACAGGATCGCCTGCCGCGTGCCGGCCTCCGTCGTCCACGGCAACCAGCACGCGCCGTAGAACACGACCTGGGTGAGCCAGACCATGGCCCAGCGCAGGCCGTTGAAGCGGCCCTGCACCGCCTTGGCGTGGATCTTTCCCTTCTTGCGATAGAACTCCAGCTTGGCTTCGCGCACCTTGCTGACG
>CAZVNC010000593.1:0-2003 GCA_964628305.1 uncultured Ideonella sp. | reverse complement strand
GACCTACGTCTTCCACTTCGTGCTGTTCGGCGTGCTGGCCACGCGCATCGGCCTTGGCCAACTCTTCCTCGAGATCGCTTCGATGCTCGCCGGGCGCTATGCGGGCGGCCCGGCGAAGGTCAGTGTGTTCGGCTCGGCGATGTTCGGCATGTTGAGCGGCTCGTCGGTGGCGAATGCGGTGACGGTCGGCTCGCTGACGATCCCGGCCATGATCCGGGTCGGCTATCCGCGCCACTTCGCTGCGGGGGTCGAGGCGGCGGCGTCGACCGGCGGGCAGATCACGCCGCCGATCATGGGCGCGGCCGCGTTCCTGATGGTCGAGTTCCTCGCCCTGCCGTACCAGACGATCATCCTTGCCGCGATCGTGCCGGCGTTCATGCACTTCTACGGCGTCTTCATGCAGGTGCACTTCGAGGCCAAACGGCGCGGTCTGCGTGGCCTGACGGCAGAGGAGATGCCCAAGCTGCGCGAGTCGCTGATGGCGCGCTGGCCGACGCTGATTCCGCTCGCCTTCCTGATCGGCATCCTGGTCAGCGGCCGGACGCCTTATCTCGCCGCGTTCACCGGCATCAGTTCGTGTGCGATCGTCGGGCTGACGACTTCGGTGCGCGGCAACCGGCCCGTGAACTGGGCGCTACTCGTGCTGCTGCATGCGGTGCTCGTCGTGCTCGCCTTCGGCGGCATCGAAAGCCAGATGGTGAGAGTCGGCATCTTCGCCGTGGTGATCGTCGGCACGCCGTTCGTGCTGCGCGCACTCGACATTCGCGGCCGCATCGGCGGTGCCGCGCTGGTCGAGGCCTTCGAGACCGGCGCGAAGTACGCGCTGGCGGTCGGCGCCGCGGCGGCGACGGTCGGCATCGTGATCGGCGTTGTCACGCTGACCGGCGTCGGCTTCAAGATCAGCTACATCATCACCACCGCGGCGCAGGCGATCGCCGGCGGGATGCTGGACGTGCTGCCGCAAGCGTTCGTCAGCGCGCACAGCCTGACGCTGTTTGCGGCGCTGCTGATGACGGGCGTCGTCTGCGTGCTGATGGGCTGCGGCATACCGACGACGGCGAACTACCTCATCATGGTCGCGGTGGCCGCGCCGACGCTGGTGCAACTCGGCGTGCAGCCGCTGGTCGCGCACTTCTTCGTCTTCTACTACGGCGTGCTGGCCGACATCACCCCGCCGGTCGCGCTGGCCGCCTATGCGGCCGCCGGGATGGCCGGCAGCGATCCATTCAAGACCGGCAACACCGCATTCCGGCTCGGCCTGGGCAAGGTGCTGGTGCCGTTCGTGTTCGTGTTCTCGCCGTCGCTGTTGCTGGTGACGCAGGGCTTCAATTGGCCCGACTTCGCGGGCGCGTTCATCGGCTGCGTGCTCGGCATCACGATCCTCGGCGCCGCGTTCAGCCGCTGGTTCCTGATCGAGATGACGGCCTGGGAGCAGGGCCTGTGCGTCGTCGCGTCGCTGCTGATGATCGTGCCCGGAATTGCAAGCAAGCTGCTCGGACTGGCGCTGATCTCGCCGATGCTCTGGCGGCATCTGGCCGGTTGGCGCGCCGGCCGCGCACGCCTGCCCTCGGCGATCTGACCGGGGCACGCTGCGCGCCGGCGTTCGGCTGCGCCTGAGCGGCCCTGCTCGAGCTTCAGATCAGACCGTCGAAGGGCAACACGTCGAGCGTGTCGCCGATCGCCACGTCGCCCTGATCGTGACCCAGCACGACGAGGCCGTTTGCGACGCTCATGCTGCGCAGGATGCCCGAACCCTGTGCGCCGGTGATCGCAACCTGCCAGCCGCCTTCCGGATCGCGGCCGACGGTGCCGCGCTGGTACTCGGTGCGGCCGGGCCGCTTGCGGATCGCGGCGACGCTGGTCGCGCGCAGCATCGGCAGCGGCTCGATACGGGCGCCGCTCATCGCGAGCAGCGCGTCGCGCACGAAGGCGTAGAACGTCACCATCACCGCGACCGGGTTGCCGGGCAGGCCGAACAGGATGGCCTGTTCATCGTCGCTGCC
>CAZVNC010000592.1:0-2005 GCA_964628305.1 uncultured Ideonella sp. | reverse complement strand
GTCGCGATTGCCGCCGCAGCCGAACACGCACCACAGCCTGCCGCCGCGTTCGCGCGCGAAGGGCCGCAGCGCTAGGAGCGCCTTCTCGAGTGCATCGGGCGTGTGCGCATAGTCGACGACGATCTCGGGCAGCGCCGGCGTTGACTCTCGCGCCGCGTGGCGGACGCGCTGCATGCGCCCCGGCACCGGCGTGAGCTGCATGCAGACGGCGGCCGCGTCGGCGAGCGGCACGCCCTGCGCGCGCAGCGCGCCGATCACGCACAGCAGGTTGGCGACGTTGAAGCCGCCGATCAGCCCGGTGCGCACCGGCAGCGGCGCACCGCCGTCCTCGCTGACCGCAAAGCACAGACCAGCGCCGCTGTAGGCGACCGAACTTCCGACAAGGCGCGCGCCAGGACGCAGCGAGACGGTCCAGAGATCGATGCCGCGGGCAGCAGTGCGCGCTGCGAGATCGCTGCCGCGCGCGTCATCCAGATTGACGACCGCCGCAGCGAGCCCCGGCCAGGCGAACAGTACCTCCTTCGCGCGCCAGTAGGCGTCCATCGTGCCATGGTGGTCGAGGTGGTCGCGCGTGAAGTTGGTGAAGATCGCGACGCGAATCGCACAACCGGCGAGCCGCTGCTGCTCGAGGCCGATCGAGGACGCCTCCATCGCGCAGGCTTCGAAGCCCGCGTCGGCAAACTGGCGCAGCGCGCCTTGCAGCATCACCGCGTCCGGTGACGTGAGGCCGGTGGCGGCGAGCGGCGCATCGGCCGCTGCGCCGGCGCGCGGCGGCTCGCCGGCGCCGAGCGTGCCGATGACTGCGCAGCGCCGTCCGAGTGCTGCGAGCGCCTGCGCGATCCACCAGCTGGTCGATGTCTTGCCGTTCGTTCCGGTCACGGCGAGCAGCGCGAGGCGCCGGCTCGGTTCGCCTAGAAACGCGCTCGCGATCGGACCGGCCGCCGCTTTCAGCCCGCGCAGCGCGGCGATGCGCTCGTTGGCGAATGCGTGGCGTGCAACGTCTTCGGCCTCGACGAGGCAGCCGATCGCACCGGCAGCTAGCGCGGCAGGCACGAAGTCGCGCCCGTCTCTTGCATCGCCCGACCAGGCGAGGAAGGCGTCGCCGGGCCGCACGCGGCGGCTGTCGGATGCCAGCCCGCGCGCCCCGCGCGCGTGCAGCCAGGCGACCGCGGCATCGTTCGAAGCAAGCTGCGCCAGCGCTGCCATCAGAAGCTCTCTTCCTCGGCCACGATCGGGTGCGAGACGATCTGCGGTTTGACTTCGAGATCGGGCGGCACGTTCAGCGTGCGCAGCGTCTGCTGCACGACAGCCGAGAACACCGGCGCCGCGACATCGCCGCCGTAGTACTTGCCGGCCGACGGCTCGTCGACCATCACCGCGACGACGATGCGCGGGTTCATCGCCGGCGACATGCCGACGAACCAGGCGCGGTACTTCTTCAGCGAGTACTGCTTGCCCTCCTGCTTGTACGCGGTGCCCGTCTTGCCGCCGACGGTGTAGCCCATCGCCTGCGCCTTGGGTGCGGTGCCGCCCGGTTGCGTCACCATGTGCAGCATCTCGCGCACTGCGCGCGCCGTCTTCGGCGACAGCACGTGCACGCCGCCGGGCTGCACCACGCCTTGCGTGGCGTCGTGTTCGGCGCCTTCGGGCAGCACCGGCCGCGCGAGGATCGTCGACGGCAGCAACTCTCCGTCGTGGGCGAACACGGTGTAGGCACGCGCGAGCTGGAACAGGCTCGCCGACAGGCCGTAGCCGTAGCTCATCGTCGCCTGCTCGATCGGGCGCCAGCTCTTGTAGGGCCGCAGCCGCCCGGTCACCGCGCCGGGGAAGTTGATCTGCGGGCGCTGGCCGAAGCCGACCGCGCTGAACAGCTCCCACATCTCGCGCGGCTGCATCTGCATCGCCAGCTTGACGGTGCCGACGTTGCTCGACTTCTGAATGATCTGGGCGACCGTCAACACGCCGTGCGGATGGGCGTCGCTGATCGTCGAGCCGCCGACCGTGA
>CAZVNC010000591.1:1623-2010 GCA_964628305.1 uncultured Ideonella sp. | reverse complement strand
GACGAGCCGTTCGCCGGCATCGACCCGATCGCGGTGATCGAGATCCAGCGCATCATCAGTTTCCTCAAGGGCCGCGGCATCGGCGTGCTGATCACCGACCACAACGTGCGCGAGACGCTCGGCATCTGCGACCGCGCCTACATCATCAGCGAGGGCGAGGTGCTCGCCGAGGGCACGCCGGCCGAGATCGTCGACAACGCGGACGTGCGCAAGGTCTATCTCGGCGAGCATTTCCGCATGTAGCGCACCGTCGGCGATGAACAGCCCGATGTCGGCGCCCGCGCGTACGGTTCGATGAAGCCCACCCTCCAGGTCCGCGTCTCGCAGCACCTGTCGCTGACGCCGCAGCTGCAGCAGTCGATCCGCCTGCTGCAGCTCTCGACGCTC
>CAZVNC010000591.1:0-1613 GCA_964628305.1 uncultured Ideonella sp. | reverse complement strand
ACGCTCGAGTTGCAGCAGGAGATCGGGCAGATGCTGGAGCAGAACCCCTTTCTCGAGAGCGATGACGAGGCACCGCTGCACGACGCTGACCATGCACCCGGCGCTGCACCCGAACCTGCCGCGGCGGCGGATCGCGACAGTGGCGAAGGCGGTGCGCTGCCGGACGACGCCTCATCCGAGGATGCGCCTGGGCTCGATGGCGTGGAATTCGGCGCCCAAGAGCGCGAGGACTGGGAGAACGGCACCGAAGGCGTGGACTTCGACGGCATCGCCGAGTCGCCCGCTTCGCACGCCCAAGCCGCGCAGGGCGACGACGTCGAGGCTCAGGATCGAAGTGCGGTCGAGGAATCGCTCGCCGACCATCTGCGCGCGCAGCTCGCCTGCATGCGTCTGTCGGCCGAGGATGCGGCGGCGCTCGCGGTGCTGATCGACTCGCTGGACGACGATGGCTACCTCGCCGACTCGCTCGAAGACATCGCGGCACGCCTCGGCGGCGATGAAGAGGCGGCGCGCGACGAGCTGATCGACCGCCTGCATTGCGCGCTCAAGTGGCTGCAAAGCCTCGAGCCGACGGGCGTCGGCGCGCGCGATCTCGGCGAATGCCTGACGCTGCAACTGCGAACCCTGCCGCGCAGCCAGGCGCAGGCGATCGCGATACTGATCTGCCGCCAGCATCTGGAACTGCTCGCAAAGCGCGACATGAAGAAGCTCGCCGCCGCCACCGGCGCCGACGAGGACTTGCTGCGCGAGGCGCAGGCGCTGATCGTGCGGCTCGAGCCCAAGCCCGGGCGGCCGTTCGGCGGCGGCGCGGCGCAGCCCATCGTGCCTGACGTGATCGTGCAAAAGGCCGGCCGCGGCTGGAAGGCCGTGCTCAACCCCGACGTGATGCCAAAGCTTCGCATCAACGATTTCTACGCCCAGGCGATCCGCGGCACGCGGGGCGGCGCCGGCTCGCCGCTCGGCGCGCAACTGCAGGAGGCGCGCTGGTTCGTGAAGAACATCCTGCAGCGCTTCGACACCATCCTGCGCGTCTCGCAGGCGATCGTCGATCGCCAGAAGGGCTTCTTCACGCATGGCGCGATCGCGATGAAGCCGCTCGTGCTGCGCGAGATTGCCGACGAGCTCGGGCTGCACGAATCGACGATCTCGCGCGGCACGACCGCCAAGTACATGGCCACGCCGATCGGCACCTTCGAGCTGAAGTACTTCTTCGGCTCGTCGCTCGCGACCGAGACCGGCGGCAGCGCGTCGAGCACCGCGGTGCGCGCGCTGCTGCTGCAACTCGTCGCCGCCGAGGATCCGGCGCGCCCGCTGTCGGACAGCGCGCTCAGCCAGATGCTCGAAGAGCAGGGCATCCAGGTCGCGCGCCGCACCGTGGCGAAGTATCGCGATGCGCTCAGGATCGCGCCGGCCAATCTGCGGCGCTCGATGTAGCTTTCGCTCCCGCCGCCACTGGAATGAACCACCCCCTACGCGCTTCGTGCGCCCCCTCGAGGGGGCACCGCCAGCGGCCCGGCAAAGCCGGATCCGCGGCGGTCGCTTGGGAAGATCCGGTTCATTCGTCGCGGGTGGCGCTTCGCCGACAGGGATAACTGACACGAGGGTCGGCGCTA
>CAZVNC010000590.1:0-2011 GCA_964628305.1 uncultured Ideonella sp. | reverse complement strand
ACGTCGACTTCGCCGGCGTGAACCGCGCCGAGCTGCGCCTCGAGCGCGCCCTTCAGCCGCGTGCTGTCGGCATCGATGCGCGCAATGCGCGCCTCGGGCAGCAGGAGTGCGAGTTGCTCCTCCAGCCGCTCGGTGCCGCGGCCGATCGGCGCGATGTCGGTGTTGCCGCAGTCCGGGCAGGCGCGCGGCACGGCCTGCGCGAAGCCGCAGTGGTGGCAGCGCAGCGAGCGGTCGAGCTTGTGAAAGACGCGCCAGGCGCTGCAGTGCGGGCAGGCGCTTTTCCAGCCGCAGGCGCTGCAATGCAGCACCGGTGCATAGCCGCGCCGGTTCAGGAAGACGAGGCTTTGCTCGCCGCACGCGATGCGTTCCCGCAGCGCGGCGACGAGCTGCGGCGACAGAGCCTGCGGTTCGCTGCCGCGCTTGCCGCGCTCGAGCTTGTTCATGTCGACGATCCGGACCTGCGGCAACGCGCCGTCGCCGATGCGCGACGCCATCGCAAGCCGCGCGTAGCGGCCCTCTTCGGCGCGCTGCCAACTCTCGAGCGACGGCGTCGCCGAGCCGAGGATGACCGGCACGCCTTCGAGCCGCCCGCGGTAGACCGCGAGGTCGCGCGCCGAATAGCGCGCCCCTTCCTGCTGCTTGTAGGACGGGTCGTGCTCCTCGTCGACGACGATCAGCCCGAGCCGCGGCATTGACGCGAAGATCGCGAGCCGCGTGCCGAGCACCAGGTCGGCGTGGCCGAGGTGCGCCGCGAGCCAGTGGCGCAGCCGCTGCGCGGGCGTGAGGCCGCTATGCAGCGAAACGATGCGCCTCGGCGTCGGCCCGGCGCCGAAGCGTTCGCCAAAGCGTGCCTCGAGCTGCGGCGTCAGGTTGATCTCCGGCACCAGCACCAGCACCTGGCGGCCGCTCGCGAGCACCTGCTCGGCAGCGCGCAGATAGACCTCGGTCTTGCCGCTGCCCGTCGCACCGTGCAGCAGCACGACCGGATCGCCACACGCGTCCGCCAGCGCCGTGAACTGCGTCAATGCGTGCACCTGCTCCGGACTCAGCGCGAGCGGCGCCGAAGCCTTCGGCCTTGGCGGCTCGATGTCCTTGTGCAATCGCGCGATGCGGCGTTGCAACTGCGCATCACCCAGCTTGCGCAACTCGGGCGGCAACACCGACATCGCAACCTCGCCGATCCCGCGCTGGTAGTAGGCGGCGGCAAAGCCAACCAGCTCGCACCAGCGCGCCGAGAGCGGCGGAACGGAATGCAGAACTTGCTGCACCGCACGCAACACCAGCGCGCGATCGTCCGGCGGAGCCGTCGCGGTCGCCGGAGACGTCGAATCATCTGCCGGCCAGACAACACCGGGAACCTCGCGTCGGCCGAGCGGAACGCGCACCAGAGTACCGTAGGCGAGCATTTGCTCACTCGTGTAGTCCAGCGGGCCGGCAATTGCGCTGTGCTGCGGCGCGTCGACTGCGACCCGGGTACACATCGGATCAGGCATCTGGATCACGAGTGAAGTTACGCGACAAAGCTCGACTCTTACTCAAAGAATTGCCTTAAGTTGATGATTTCAGATGACTTTCTCGACTGTCCACCGCTTCTGTGGATAACTTTGTGGGAAACCTGCCAGACCTCATGTCAATTGCTCGATCAATCGCCGCACGCAGTCTGCGGTGGCGTCTTGTCGTCGGAAAGAAAACTTCAATGAAATCAATAACCTACTCCGAAAACCCACGAGTCTGCGGCGTCTACGCTCGAACCCGAGGACGAATTACTTGAAGAGCCATTTTTGGGGATAAGTCAAGCCCAGCGGTCGAAAAACCGCATTGTTTCAGCGCGACATCGCAAGGGTTCGACAATCGGGAAAACCCCAGTCTGTATCTGCCGCAAGGGCAGAGTGAGCCGCCGATTCCGTTGCCTGCAGTGTTCGGGCTTCACCCCGATGCGCGCATGCGCCGCGAATGCTCGCGTACCGCGCGAACCAGGCATTCGACGCTTTCGGGCGGCGTGTGCTGGCTG
>CAZVNC010000589.1:228-2014 GCA_964628305.1 uncultured Ideonella sp. | reverse complement strand
CGAGGAACGGCACGTCGAGTTGGTCGAGTCGGTGTTCGTGCAGCAGTGCACCTGTCGGCCCGCGGTGACGGCGGGCGAACAGACTCGGGTTCCGCGCGCAAGCGCCGTGCCGCAATCCGGGCAGGGTGATTCCGGCGGGTCTTGGCGGCGCCGCGCGGCGACCGCGCGGTGTTCCGGCAGGAGCAGCCGCGGGCCGACAGGTGCACAGCTGCGGCCGGGCTGGCGTGGCCTGCACCGACGACGATGGCGTCGAAGTGCGCGATCGATGCGCTTGGCGCCCTCTACGAGGCGTGCAGAGTGTGCGACGGCGTACAGCCGAATTGCCGACGAAGCCGTGCTTGAGAGCGACTTCGGTCACGTCCAGCGTGCAGCCGGCGCGGCGCGCATCGACGAGCACGCGGTGCACAGCCTCGAGGCGTACTTGGCGAGCGTAGGCCAGGGGCGGGGGGTTGCCCTGGCGGCAGAAGATCGCCTCCAGCGTGCGGCCGCTCACGCAGGCATGGTCGGCGATTTCGGCGAGGCGCAGCCGACGGTCCGGATGAGCGTGGATGAATTCCTTGGCGCGGCGCAGGCAGCGTCTGTCACCGCGCAGGCTGTCCTCGGCCGCGAGCGGCTCGTACAGCATCGCCTCGAAGCCGCACAGCAGGAATTCCTCCATCGCGGCGTAGGCGGCGGGGTGGCGCAGCCACCGGTCGCCGTGGCGATCGAGGTTGCCGGTGAGGTCGAGCACCGCCTGCCACCAGGCGGCAACGTCGGGGTCACGGCGCGACCGCGTCAGTGCGAACCGCGGCGCCGCCGTCGCATCGGAACCTGCCAGGCGGCGCTGGAGCGCCTCGCGCGACACCTGCAGCAGGAGCATCTGGCAACTGCCGTTCCACAGCATGCGGCTCGGCACGCACGGTTGCAGGATGCTGAGCGTTCCGGGGTCGACCTCTGCCTCCTCGCCGCCGCAGGCGAGCCGGGCGGCGCCGCGCAACGGCAGCTGGATGAGATAGAAGTCGCCGCGCTCTCCAGGATCGATCAGCACCTCGGTACCGTAGCTCAGCACGTTGAGCGAAAGGTCGTGCAGCCGCAGCTGGTTGTGGCGCACGTCGAGGCGAGTGTGGCGACCGCGCACTTCCAGGCGGTGCGGCGAGAAGACCCGGCCCATGCGCTCGCTCGCATCTTCGGCGCTGCGCGAGCGGATCAGCGGATGAGCCTCGAGGAGCGGCTGTGTCGCGCGCAATTCCAGCTCCCCAATCGGAAGCAGGCTTCACGGCGAGCCTGCTGGTGAGCGAGTCTAAGGTCAAGAATGGGAACCTGCAACGGAACCTGCAACGGCCTCGGACCCGCGACACAGATGCCGACGACGGTTTTCGGCTAGCTCGGCGCGTCATCCGGATAGTCAACGGCGCGGTGTCATGTCATCATCTCCAGGATATGGCCGCTTCACTGAGCCCGGTTTCGGACGTGCTGATCGTCGGCAGCGGCATTAATTCGCTGGTATGCGCGGCCATGCTCGCGCGCAGCGGGCGTTCGGTTTGCGTGATCGAGCGCGAGGCGATGCTCGGCGGCTGCATCCGCACCGAGGAGTTGACGCTGCCGGGCTTTCGCCACGACACGCTGTCGGCTGCGCACCCGCTGTTCGTAGCCGGCCCGGCCTATGCGGCGCTCGGCCCCGCGCTGCACGCGGCGGGGCTCGAATACCGCAACAGCGCAGTGCCCACCGGTGTGCTGCTGCCGGACGGGCGGCATCTCGTGCTCGCCACCTCGCGCGCGGCCAACGTCGAGCGCTTCGAGCGCGAGG
>CAZVNC010000589.1:0-218 GCA_964628305.1 uncultured Ideonella sp. | reverse complement strand
CCACCTATGCCGCGGCGATGAACGAGGTGAAGGACAACGCCGACCTCGTGTTCGCGCTGCTCGGCAACGAACTGTGGAGCGGCGGCACCGGAAGAACCCTGCTGAAGCAGGCGTGGAAGCGCGGCATGCACCCGTTCGCGGGCTTCGTGGGCGCCTCGCTCGCCAGTTGCCGGGCGTGGCTCGACGGCGCAGTGCGTTCGGACACGCTGCGCGCGCTG
>CAZVNC010000588.1:0-2016 GCA_964628305.1 uncultured Ideonella sp. | reverse complement strand
GACCGGCCAGTCGAAGGCTACGGCCGCTGCGTCCGATGCGGCACTCGCCGGGCTGGCGGCGGCGACCGCCGACGCGTCGGGCGCGGACGCGGGCGTCGATGTCGCGACCGACTCTTCGGTCGGCGCGGGCGGGATCGAGGCCGCCTGCGAAGCCGCCTGCGCCGCGACCCAGGCCAGCGCCCGCTCGCGCAATGCCGCCTCGTCTTGCGGCGTCGGCAGCGGCGCCGATGCGGGGGTGGAGGCCGGTGCCGCGGCCGGCTTCGCGGCGGCCGCGGTCGGCTTGGGCGCCGGCGCCGCGACCACGACCGGCGCCGCGACCGGCGGCGCTGCCAGCTCGAGCTCGCGCACGTAGGTGACGTGAATGCGCTCCGGCATCTCGCCCGCGCGAACAAAATCGTCCAGGCTTTGCGCGATCTGGCGCGTCACGAACAGGTGCAGCGCAAGCACGAACAGCAGCACCAGCGCGGCGCCGGCGATGCGCCGCGGCCGCCACGACGCCGTCAGCCGCCGAGCCATCCCTGGCGCAGCGTCCGCACTTTGGCGCTCGCGGCGCCGTCGACGGCGAGTTGAACGCTCGCATCACCTTCACCTGCCGACGGCACATCGAGCAGGATGCGCAACACACGCTGGTCGCGCGAAACGAGCAGTTCGCACGAAGATGATCTGCGGCCTGATTCGGGCCGCGCTGCGAGCAGCGCCTGCGCGTCGTCCAGCCGGCGCAGGCGCCAATCATCGAGCGCGATCAACTCGTCGCCCGCGCTCAGTCCCGCTTGCTCAGCCGCGCCCCCGCGCAACACGTGCGTCAGCTTCACCCCGGTGAGCGCGCTTTCCGCGACGCGCACGCCCAGGCGCTGGGCGAGCGTCGCCGGCTGGCTGCGCCACTGCACGCCGAAGCGCACCAGAGAATCGGCGAGCGGCAGCTCGCCTGTGCCGTGCACCCACTCCGCGAGCGTCGCGGCGATCGCCTTGCCGCGCCGCGCGCCGGCGACCTTCGCGGTGGCGGCGAGGATGTCGGCCTCGCTGATCGGCCCGCCGCCGCTGGCCGCCCACAGTGCGCGCATCACGTCGTCGAGCGTCGCCTTGCCGCCCGATGCGCTGCGCAGTGACAGGTCGAGCGCCAACGCGACGAGCGCGCCCTTGGCGTAGTAGCTGATCGTCGCGTTCGGCGTGTTCTCGTCGCTGCGGTAGTACTTGACCCAGGCGTCGAAGCTCGCCTGGGCAACGCTTTGCACCCGCCGGCCCGGCGCGCCGAGCACGGCGTTGACGTTCTTCGCCAGCAGCGACAGATAGCGCGCGTCGTCGACGAGGCCGGCGCGCCGCAGCATCAGGTCGTCGTAGTAGCTCGTGAAGCCCTCGAAGAACCACAGCAGCTCGGTGTAATTCTCCTGTGTGTAGTCGAGCCTAGCGAACTCGGCCGGGCGCATGCGCTTGACGTTCCAGGTGTGGAAGTACTCGTGGCTGATGAGGCCCAGCAGATCGGCGTAGCCGTCGTCGAGCGCGCCGCCGACTGGCGCCATGCCGACGCGCGGCAGCTTGCGCCGGGGTGCGACGAGCGCGGTGCTCGCGCGGTGCTCGAGGCCGCCCTGCCCTTCGTCGACCGCGTTGAGCAGGAAGACGTAGCGATCGAACGGCAGATCGCGCCCGCGAGCGTTCGCGCCGTGCCAGAACGCGATCTGCGCCTCGCAGATGCGGCGCGTGTCGGCGAGCAGCCGCGCGCCGTCGAATGCGGGCCAGGCGCCGGCGACGACGAACTCGTGCGCCACGCCGCAGGCAACGAAGCTGCCGCGCCAGAAGCGGCCGAGTTCGAACGGATGATCGGCGAGCGCGTCGTAGTCCGGCGCGACGTAACAGCGTCCGCCTTCGGCAACCGGCATCGCCGTCGCGATCTGCCAGCCGCGCGGCAGGCCGGCGAACGCGATCGCATGCGGCCCCGCCTCGCGCTCGTGCACGCGCAGGCACAGGCTGGTCGGGTTGAAGAAGCCGCGCTGGCCATCCAGAAACGCCGCCCGCACCGAC
>CAZVNC010000587.1:0-2019 GCA_964628305.1 uncultured Ideonella sp. | reverse complement strand
ACACCGTGATCCGCGCCCTCAACGGACGCGAGTCGCTGGTGCCCAACGAGGTTCTGATCACGCAGCGGGTCGAGAACCTGACGCTTGCGGACCGGCGCGTCGTGATTAGTGCACCGCTCCAGGTCGCCTACGGCACCGACGTCAAGGCGCTGATGCCGATGCTGGAGGAGGTGATCGGCGGCGTGGCGCGCGTGCTGAAAGACCCTGCGCCGTCGGTATTGTTGAGCGGCTTCGGCGCCGACGGCATCGACCTCTCGATCAGCTACTGGATCGCCGACCCCGAGAACGGCCAGGGCGCGGTGCGTTCGGCGGTGAATCTTGCCGTGCTTGCCAAACTCGACGAACTGGGGGTCGACATTCCGTTCCCGCAGCGTGTGCTGCGCCAGGCCGAACCGTGGCGCACCGTGGTCGCGCCGGATGAGGGCGGTGCGGCTACCATCGGCGATGCGAAGCGCGGCGCGGCCTGAAGCCGCGAACTCGCGACCTCGCAAGGAGCATGAAGATGAGATTCCTCGAACGCTTGGGCATGATGCTGGCTGCCGCGGCGGCCGCTTTGCTGGTGGCGGGCTGCGCGACGCAGCCGACCTCGCTGGACGCGCAATGGGTCAATCCGGCGTTCGTCGGCAGGAAGGCGGTGCGCAACGTGATGGTCATGTCGGCTGCGCGCGATTCGACGAACCGCCGCATCTTCGAAGACCAGATGGTCGCCGCGCTTCAGGCGGCTGGGCTGAAGGCGGTGCAGTCCTACAAGTTCATCGCCGAGGACGGACCGGTCAGCGAGGAGCGCTTGCGCCGCGCCGTTGCGCAGGCGGGCGTGCAGCAGGTGATGGTGACGCGCATCGTCAACGTCTCGACCCAGGTCAACGTCTCGCCCGGCATGGTCATGGGTCCGGCGTGGGGCCCCGGCTGGGGGCCCGGGCCGGGCTGGGGGCCGGGCTGGGGCGGCTTCGCCGGCTACCACAACTCGATGTGGGCGACGACCATTCCGCCGCAGGTCACGACGACCCAAAATGTGAACGCCGATACGCGATTGTTCGATGCCAACGACGCCGAGGTGATCTGGTCCGCATCGACGACGACGGTCGCCGGGGCGAGCCGCTCGGTGCCGCAGTTGATCCCGCAGTTCGTCAGCCTGATCGTCGCGACGTTGACGAAGGACGGCGTGCTCTGACACACCCGTGCAGCCCTAACGCTGACCGAATCATTCGACCGAGGCGGCATGCCAGAATTGATCTGTCCGGATTCGGAGTTCCGGTTCCGATCCTCGCTTACACAACCCTCGATAGGAGCAATCCATGGCAAGTGAATCGAAACTTCGCCGGCTGACGCTGGCCGCCTGCACGGCGCTCGCGCTGGCCTATGCCGGGCATGCCTTCGCGGCCGAAGTGCCGCTCGTCACCGGCGAGCAGTGGACCAAGTCGTCCGAAGACGTGAAGAAGGCCTACCTGATCGGTATCGCCAACCTGGCCCAGGTCGAAGCGGCGTACGCCGGCAACACGCCGCCGAGCGATGCCCAGAGTATCCTGCCGCGGTTGTCCATGGGCCTGCAGGGGCAGACGCTGGACAGCGTGCGCGAAGGCCTCAACCGCTGGTACGCGGCCAACCCAGGCAAGGTACAGCGGCCGGTGCTCGAGACGATCTGGTTCGAGATGGCCCTGCCGGGCCTGAAGAAGTAACGAGGGAGAAACGGACATGAAGCGAGTTGGATTCTGGGTAGCGATCGTTGCATTGGCGGGTGTGGTGGGTTGCACCAACATGACGCCGCAGCAGCAGGGGACGATTAGCGGCGCTGGCATTGGCGCCGCCGCCGGCGCCGGCATCGCCGCCATTTCGGGCGGCAACGCCTGGACCGGCGCGGCGATCGGCGGCGTGGCAGGAGGCGTGGCCGGCAACATCAAGGGTGGCCAGAAGCAATAGGCGCAGCAGGCGGGACGCAGTCCCGCTTCGGTCATGCGCAATGCGGCGCCGTCTCTTGCAGACGGCGTTCGTTCGTCTGGAGGGCCGCGCTGGCGGCCTCTA
>CAZVNC010000586.1:0-2031 GCA_964628305.1 uncultured Ideonella sp. | reverse complement strand
GGCGACGGCGCGCTTGAGCTTCGTGCCGCCGCAGCGCGGCCTGCATGAGGTGCCTGCGCTGGTGGCCGAGACGCGCTTTCCGCTCGGCCTCTTTCGCGCCTGGGCCTACTGGCGGCCGGCCGCGCAGGTGCTCGCCTATCCGCGCCCCGAAGATCCGCCGCCGGGGCTGCCGGCGGCTAGCGCGACGCCGGGCGGTCCGGCTGTCGCGCGGCCCGGACAAGGCGCCGAGTTCGACGGCATCCGCGCCTACCGGCGTGGCGATCCGCCCAAGCTCGTCGTCTGGAAGAAGGCGGCGCGCGCGCTCGAAGGTGGCGGCGAACTCGTCAGCCGCGAAGCCGGCGGCTCGGCCCACCTGCAGTTGTGGCTCGCCTGGGAGCACTGCGGCGGCGCCGCCGGAGAAGCCCGCTTGTCGCGCCTTGCGGCGTGGGTGCTCGCCGCGCACCGTGCCGGCATTGACTATGGCCTTCGCCTGCCGGGCCTCGAGATCGCACCGGCGCAAGGCGACGCGCACCGCCGCGCCTGCCTGGAGGCGCTCGCGCTGTGGCGCTGAACGCCACGCGGCCCGCGCCGTCCGGGCTGCGGCTCGCCTGGCGGCAATTGCCGCGCGTGGCGCGCGACACCTTGTTCCTCGTCGGCGTGATCGGCTGGACCGTGCTGCCGCACCTCTCGCACCTGCCGCTGTGGTGCGCGCTGCTGACCGGCCTGATGCTGCTGTGGCGGGCCCAGCTCGCGATCACGAACGCGGCGCTGCCCGGGCGCTGGCTGCTCGTCGCCGTGCTGTGCGTCGCGACCGGGCTCACGCTCTGGACCCACCGCACGCTGCTCGGCAAGGAGGCCGGCGTGACGATGCTCGTCGTGCTCGTCGCGCTCAAGACGCTCGAACTGCGCGCCCGGCGCGACGCGTTCGTCGTCTTCTTCCTCGGCTTCTTCGTCGTGCTGACGCAGTTCCTCTACGCGCAGACACTGCCGGTCGCTACTGCGATGCTGATCGCGGTCTGGGGTCTGCTGACGGCGCTCGTCCTCGCCCATATGCCGGTCGGCCAGCCGGCGCTGCGCCAGGCGGCCGGGCTCGCCGCACGCTGCGCGCTGCTCGGCACGCCGGTGATGGTGCTGCTGTTCGTGCTCTTCCCGCGCATCGGCCCATTGTGGGGGTTGCCGAACGACGGGCTGTCGACGACCGGCTTGTCGATGAACATGCAGATGGGTTCGGTCGCCGAACTCGCGCTCGACGACAGCGTTGCGCTGCGCCTGCGTTTCACCGCTGCCGCTCCGCCGCCCGAAACGCTCTACTTCCGCGGCCCGGTGCTGACGCGCTTCGACGGCCGCGAATGGCTGCCGCTGGCGCCGCGCTTCGTCCCGGACGAGGAGGCGCGCACGCAGTTGCGTGGCCGCGGCCGGGCGATCGACTATCAGATGACGCTCGAGCCGTCGCGCCTCGCCTTGCTGCCGCTGCTCGAGGCGGCGCCCGAAGCGCCCCGCGTCGAGCGCGCGCGCGTGCGCGCGACCAGCGACCTGCAGTGGCGCACCGATCGGCCGATCGCCGAGCGCGTGCGCTTCGACGCGCGGGCCGTGCTCGCGTTCAGCCATGGGCCGCTCGAACCGGTCGCCGGCCTGCGCGACGACCTGCAACTGCCGATCGGCGCCAACCCGCGCACGATCGCCTGGGCCGAGGAGCTTCGCGCCGAACCGCGCTTTGCGCAGGCCGATGCCCAGACGCTCGTGCGCGCCGTGCTCGATCACATCCGCAGCGCCGGCTTCGTCTATACGCTGACCCCGGGAATCTACGCCGAGGACGGCGGCGCGAACGGCATCGACGAGTTCTGGCTCGACCGCAGGCAGGGCTTCTGCGAACACTACGCCGCGGCGTTCGTCGTCATCCTGCGCGCGATGGGCGTGCCGGCGCGCGTCGTCACCGGCTATCAGGGGGCGGACGCCGAGCCGGCCGATGGCTACTGGATCGTGCGCCAGAGCAACGCGCACGCCTGGGCCGAGTATTGGCAGGCCGGCCGCGGCTGGGTCCGCGCCGACCCG
>CAZVNC010000585.1:0-2032 GCA_964628305.1 uncultured Ideonella sp. | reverse complement strand
GGAGACTTCGGCAAGGATATCGGGCAGGTCCTCGCCTGGCGTCGCCGTGCTGCCCCACTGGCGCGCCGCGCGATCCATCAGCGCGAGGCGATCGGGAACGAGCCCCGCCTTGAACATGCCGTGCCGCGCCGACTTGATCAGATCGGCAATGTCGATCCCCATCGGGCAGGCGAGCGTGCAGCGGCCGCACATCGTGCACGAGTCGTAGAGCAGTTCCTGCCACTGCTCGAGGTCGCCCGTGGTCGGCGCCTTGACGAGGCCGAGCGCACGCACGAGCGGCGCCCACGCGCTCGCTTCGCGCAGATAGGCGCGGCGAAACGGCTCGAGCTTGTGGATCGGCGTGTACTTCGCCTCGCCGGTCGCGATCTGGAACGGGCACGCGTCGGCGCACGCGCCGCAATGCACGCAGGCCTCGAGATGGACCGCCGCGGTGACGCCGAAGCCGGCGACGAGCCCCTGCATGGCCGCCGCGAGCCGCGTGTGATCGTCCTCGTCGCCCTGGCGGTCGAAGCCCTGCCGCGCGGCGGCGGTCGCACTCAAGACGCCACCCCGCGACGGCCGAAGCGGATACCGGTCGCGCCGCGCGCGAACGCGAAGAACACCGCGTGCATCAGCTTGCCGAACGGAAACCAGACGAGCAGCAGCAGGAAACTCGCCAGATGCAGCGCGACCGGGCCGCGAAACAGCGGATTCCCATCGGCCAGGATGCGTGCCGATGGCTCGATCAGCACCGCCATGCCGGTGAACATCGGCAGGAAAGTCACGCCCCAGCTGACCCAGTCGTCGGCATTCGAGATCAGGCGCCGGACCGGATCGGAGAGGCGAAACCACAGCGCGGCCAGCAGCGAGACGAAGGTCGTGCCGGCGGCAACGTACATCGCCATGTCGGGCAACGCCGGCCAGCCGACGCCGAGCGTGCGCCGCACGAAAGCGATGTGCGGCGCGTAGCCGAAGACGACGAGCGCAAGTCCGACGTGATAGACGTACGCGTTGAGCGCCTGACCGCGATGCGCCCTCGCGACGCCCCTACGCGGCCACAGCCCGCGCACGATCGCGCGGCCCGCCGCGGCAGCGTCGGACGCTGCGCCTTCGCGCGGCGGCGATAGATCGGGACGGCGCGGCCGGCGCAACGCATGCGCGAGCCGCCACGCGCTGCCGAGAAGGAAGACGGCGACGGCTATCGAGAGCGCCGGGCCGCGCGCAAAGTCGAGAAGGTCCATCGGCAGATTCTGGCCCGCCGCTCGCGCGCTCGACTGAGCCTGCTCAAAACGTCCCCGGATACGCGCCGCCGTCAATCAGGATGTTCTGCCCGGTCAGGTAGGCAGCGTGTACGCTGCACAGGAAGGCGCAGACGGCGCCGAACTCGTCGGGCTGGCCGAAGCGCCGCAGCGGGATCGCCGCGGCGCGCTGCGCGCTGAGTTCGTCGACGCTGCGGCCGGTCTTGCTGGCCTGGCCCTGAAACGTCACGCGCAGCCGGTCGGTGTCGAACGCGCCAGGCAGCAGGTTGTTGATCGTCACGCCTTTGGCCGCGAGCGGGCTGCGCGCGAGTCCGGCGACGAAGCCGGTGAGGCCGGAGCGCGCGCCGTTGCTCAGGCCGAGGATGTCGATCGGCGCCTTCACCGCGGCCGACGTGATGTTGACGACCCGGCCAAAACCGCGTTCGGCCATCGCGTCGACGGTCGCCTTGATGAGCGCGATCGGCGCCAGCATGTTGGCGTCGAGCGCCGCGATCCAGGCGGCGCGCTCCCAGTTGCGAAAGTCTCCCGGCGGCGGGCCGCCGGCGTTGTTGACGAGGATGTCGACCTGCGGGCACGCGGCGAGCGCCGCCGCGCGTCCGGCCTCGGTCGTGATGTCGCCGGCGACGCTGCGCACTTCGCCGCCCGCGTTCAACGCGCGCAGTTCGGCCGCGGCTGCATCCAGCGCCTGCACGCCGCGCGCGGTAATGACGACATTCGCGCCCTCGCGCGCAAGCGCCAGCGCGCAGCCCTTGCCGAGCCCCTTGCTTGCGGCGCAGACGAGCGCCCATTTGCCC
>CAZVNC010000584.1:0-2034 GCA_964628305.1 uncultured Ideonella sp. | reverse complement strand
GCCGAGCCGAAGACGCTGACCTTGGCCGGCCCGCCGGCATAGCGCCCGGCCACGGCCGAGGCCACGTCCAGGAACAGCTGGCCCAGGCCGATGCGCGTGGCCAGCACGCCGAACAGCACGAAGTGGAAGACGTAGGTCGCCACGACGCCGATCGCAACGCCGTAGATGCCCTGGCTCGTCAGATACAGGTGGTTGACGAGTTGCGGCCAGCTCGAGCCGGCGTGCTTGAGCAGGCCGGGGAAGATCGGCCCCCACAGCGCATAGGCCATGAACACGAGCGCGATGATCGGCAGCGGCGCGCCCATGCTGCGCCGCGTCGCCTCGAGCAGTGCCACGATCAGCACCGTGCCCATCGCGACGTCGATCGGCAGCGGGTTGCCGACGCGAAAAGCGAGGTCGTCGAAGATGTAAGGGATGTAGAGCACCGAGACCGCCACCGCAAGCGCGAGCAGCCAGTCGGTCAGCGGCAGGCCGCCGGGCCGCCAGAACGACGCCTTCGGCACTTCATCCGCCTTGCGGCCCGAGAACACGAGGAAGATCAGCCCGAGCACGAACGCCATGTGGATCGCGCGGTGCGTCGTCTCGCGCAGCAGGCCGAAGCCCGCGGTGTAGAAGTGAAAGCACGACAGCACGATCAACAGCCACTTGACGATCGTCGTCGCCGGCGGCAGCGTCGGCCGAAAACGCATCTCCGGATCGAACTTCTCCTCCAGCGCCGCAAGCGTGCGCGGGTCGATCTCGGCGGATGAATTCATCGTGCTGAAACAAAAAACGGGCGGTGTCGCGACCGCCCGTTGTGAAGCGAGGTGATGCGGGTTGGAACTACTTGATCAGTCCGACTTCGCGGTAGTACTTCTCGGCGCCCGGATGGAATGGGATGCCAGCGCCCTTGACCGCGTTTTCCTTCGTGATCAGCTTGCCCTTGGCGTGGCCGGCGGCGAGCGTCTTCTGCGTCGAGTCGCTGAACAGCGCCTTCGTGATCTCATACACCGTTTGCGGGTCGGCCTTCGCGCTCGTGACCCATTGGGCGCCGAGCGCCAGGGTCTGCACCTGCCCCACGTCCTTGTAGGTGCCGGCAGGGATCACGTCGACGGCGAAGAACGGGCTCGCCTGGCGCAGCTTTTCGGCCTGCGGCCCGTCGATCGGGATCAGCTCGATGCCGGCGCCGCCCGATGCAAGCTCGGCAATCGCGCCGGCCGGCGCACCGCCGACGAAGAAGAACGCATCGAGCGCACCGTCCTTCATCTTGTCGCCGGCCTGGTTCGGCTTCACGTATTCCGGCTTGATGTCGGCTTCGCTCAGGCCGTAGGCGGCCAGGATCATCTTGGCGTCGACCAGCGTGCCGGACCCCGGCTCGTCGAGCGCGACGCGCTTGCCCTTCAGGTCGGAGACAGTCTTGATTCCGGAGCCCTTGCGCGCGACGAGGTGCACGCTTTCGGGGTACAGGGTCGCGATCAGGCGCAGGTCGGCGACCTTTGGTTTGCCTTCGTAGACGCCGGTGCCGCTGTAGGCCCAGCTTGCCACGTCGGCCTGCGAAAAACCCGACTCCATCGCGCCGCCCGAGATCGCCGTGACGTTGGCGACCGAGCCGTTGCTCGCCTGCGCGGTGACGATGATCTTGCCGGGCTGCGAGACCGCATTCGCGATCATGCCGCCGACCGGATAGTAGGTGCCGGCCGTGCCGCCGGTGCCGATGCGGAAGAACTGCTGCGCCTGTGCGTTGCCGGCCAGCGCCAACGCCACGAGGGCCAGCATCAGATAACGCTTCATCGGTGCTCCTTCGGGTTCTCGAAACTGCCCCGCAGTGGACCACAGTCGGCCGCGCCGGCAAACACTGAAAAACCCGCGCCCGGGTCGTGTACGCGGCGCAATCGGAGCGCGCTACCCGTAGGCCGCCGCGCCCCGGTTCGCGAGCGCATCGGCGCGCTCGTTGCCGGCGTTGCCCGAGTGGCCCTTGACCCAGCGCCAGTGCACCTCGTGCAGATCGCGCAGCGCATCCAGCCGCGCCCACAGTTCGGCATTCTTCACCGGCTT
>CAZVNC010000583.1:0-2036 GCA_964628305.1 uncultured Ideonella sp. | reverse complement strand
TGCAATTGCAGCGGCGCCTCGGAGTCGACGTCGGGCGGCGGTACGTGGCGCAGGATGGCCTCGTAGAGCGGCCGCATGTCGGTGCCTGGCGTCTGCGCGTCCAGCATGGCGTAGCCATTGAGGGCGGAGGCGTAAACCACCGGGAAGTCGAGCTGTTCTTCGGTGGCGCCGAGCTTGTCGAACAGATCGAAGGTATGGTTGATGACCCAGTCCGGCCGGGATCCCGGCCGGTCGATCTTGTTGATGACGACGATTGGCTTGAGGCCCAGCGCCAGCGCCTTGCGGGTGACGAAGCGGGTTTGCGGCATCGGGCCTTCGACGGCATCGACCAGCAGCAGCACGCCGTCGACCATCGACAGCACGCGCTCGACCTCGCCGCCGAAGTCGGCGTGGCCGGGGGTGTCGACGATGTTGACGTGGGTGCCCTTCCACTCGACGGCGCAGTTCTTCGACAGGATCGTGATGCCGCGTTCGCGCTCGATGTCGTTGCTGTCCATCACGCGTTCGGTCAGCTTCTCGTTGTCGCGGAAGGTGCCGCTCTGACGCAGCAACTGGTCGACGAGCGTCGTCTTGCCATGATCGACGTGGGCGATGATCGCGACGTTGCGAATCTGCTTGTGCATGTCTTGCTTTCGTTTTCGGGTTCAGGCGGTCGCTACTGCGGCATCGAGCAGAGCCTGAACTTCCATGGGGCTCAGGAGCCGGTCCGCAATCAATTCGCCGCCGGTGATGTGTGCACTGCCGAGGAAGGCGCCGGGCTGCGGGCCGTAGACGCGCACGCGCGGCGCGTCTGGCGCGTCGATGCGCCGGCGCAGGCCGCTGAGGAAGCGCCCCGCTTCGTCGCTGTCGAGTTGCAGCTTCGGCCAGGCGGCGAGCAACGCATCGGCACGCGCCAGCAGCGCATCGCGCTCACCTTCGGTCAGCGCGGTGAGCGCATCGAGGGTGTGCGCATCCTCGATCCGCAACGCGCCGCTCGCGGTGCGGCGCAACGCCGTCAGATGCGCACCGCAGCCGAGCGCCTCGCCGAGGTCTTCGGCGAGGCTGCGGATGTAGGTGCCCTTGCCGCAGCGCACGTCGAGCATGAGACGATCGCCGCGCCACTCGGCGATCTCGATGGCGTCGATCCGCACCTCGCGCGGTGCGCGCTCGATGGCGATGCCGGCGCGGGCGTACTCGTAGAGCGCCCGGCCTTCGTGCTTGAGCGCCGAATGCATCGGCGGCGTTTGCGCGATGACGCCGACGAAGCTGCGGCAGGCCTGCTCGATCCGCTCGCGCGTGACGTTCACCGCGCGCTCGCGCAGGACCTCGCCTTCGGCGTCGCCGGTGCTCGTCGTGCGGCCGAGCGCGAGTGTCGCGCGATACGCCTTGTCGGCGTCCAGCCCGAGTTGCGAGAACTTGGTCGCCGCGCCGAAGCACAGCGGCAGCAAGCCGGTCGCGAGCGGATCGAGCGTGCCGGTGTGGCCCGCCTTCTCGGCCCGATAAAGCCGCTTGGCCTTTTGCAGCGCATCGTTGCTCGACAGTCCCGCGGGCTTGTCGAGCAGCAGCACGCCGTGCACCGGACGGCGCACGCTGCGGACGCGATCGCCAGTCACGCTTCAGTCTTCCTTCGCCCGCGTCGCGTTGGCCTGCCGGATCAAGGCGTCGAGTTCGGCGGCGCGCTCGGTCGTGCGGTCGAACACGAAGTGCAGCGTCGGCACGGTGTGGATGCGCAGGCGCTTGAAGAGGCCGTTGCGCAGGAAGCCGGCGGCTTCGTTCAGTGCCACTTCGCAGGCCTGCGCATCGCCGACGAGGATCGAGAAGAACACCTTGGCGTGCGCATAGTCCGCCGAAACCTCGACCGCATGCAGCGTGACGAGGCCGATGCGGGGGTCCTTCAGTTCGCGGATCAGCTCGGCGAGGTCGCGCTGGATCTGGTCGGCGATACGAAAGCCGCGGTTCGGGATGGATCGCTTGTGTCGCATGACGGATTCGGCGGCCGCCTGATGCACAAGCCCCGCCAACTTTGCGGAGGGCGGGGCTTGTTCAGGGGGAGCAAG
>CAZVNC010000582.1:1513-2037 GCA_964628305.1 uncultured Ideonella sp. | reverse complement strand
GCCGCCGCCAGGAGTCGGCCAGCTGCGCCACTGCACGCCGTAGACGGGGCCGAGATCGCCGTCGGGCTTTGCCCATTCGTCCCAGATCGTCACGCCGCGCTCCTGCAGCCAGCGCGCATTGCCGTCGCCGCGCAGGAACCACAGCAGCTCGAGGATGATCGACTTGACGTGCACCTTCTTCGTCGTCACGAGCGGGAAGCCCTCGGCGAGGCGAAAGCGCATCTGATGGCCGAACACGCTCTTCGTGCCGGTGCCGGTGCGGTCGGGCTTGAAGACGCCGTGTTCGGCGACGAGGCGCATCAGGTCTTCGTACTGGCGGGGAACGGGGGGCACGGCGGGCTCGGTCGGCTGGGCAGGGGCGGCGCGCGGCGGACGGCGCGCGGGCCGGCGCGCCCGGAGCCGTGCGAGCGGTCGCATATTGTCGCCGAGCGGGCGCGATCAGCGCTTGCCGGTCATCCGTTGCCGGTGAGCGGCGGATCCCACGCCTCGCGCGCGACGAGCTTGGCCTGCTCGGGATCGGCCAT
>CAZVNC010000582.1:0-1503 GCA_964628305.1 uncultured Ideonella sp. | reverse complement strand
CATGTAGTGCGGCGACATGATCTGCACGCCGTTCTCGTTGAAGATGTCCTGCACGTGTGCGTGCAGGCGGCTGAGCAGTTCGGCGCGCGGCCAGGGCTGCGTCGGCAGCGCATGGGCGACGATGCGGTATTCGACGTAGTAGTCGCTCAGTGCGGTCTGGAAGACGACCGGCGCGGGCGTCGGGCTGATGCCTTCGGTGCGCCGCGCGGCCTCTTTCAGCATCGTGTGCACCAGGCGCCACGGCGCGTCGTAGCCGATCGTGACGTCGGTATCGACGATGTAGCCCGAGCCCGGCACGGCGCGCGAGTAGTTCTGCGTCACGCTGCCGATGACGAGCGTGTTCGGTATCGTCAGCTCGATGCCCATCCCGGTGCGCACGCGCGTCGTGAACGTGCCGACCTCGGTGACGGTGCCCTCCATGTCGCCGACGCGCACGTATTCGCCGACGCGCATCGTGTGGT
This sequence comes from uncultured Ideonella sp., assembly GCA_964628305.1. Classification (GTDB taxonomy): domain Bacteria; phylum Pseudomonadota; class Gammaproteobacteria; order Burkholderiales; family Burkholderiaceae_C; genus CAIKUF01. Next base: position 1,042 of record CAZVNC010000582.1, on the reverse strand, counting down.
TGTAGGTGACGATCAGCCCGCTGATCGCTTGGCCGAGCATGTTCGATGCGCCGATCGAGACCATCAGCCCGAGCAGCACCGACATGCCCTTGAACGCCTCGGTCTGCGCGCCGGGCAGGTAGGGATACGCCATCGCGAGCGCGAACAGCCAGACGCCGAGCTTGACCAGCGTGCGCGTCGCGCGCACCGTGTCCTTGTCGAGCCAGCTCAGCCTCAGGTCGCCGCGCTCGACTTGCGAAAACAGCGGCGCGAGCAGGCCGAGCGCAGCGCGCGCGAGCACGAAGATCGCGACCGCGACGGCCAGACCGGGCAGCGAGCGCGCGACCGCGCCGAAGATCAGCTCGGCAAGCTCGATCACCGAGGCGTGCATCTGCTCGCCCCCGCGCCGCGTGTACGGGAAGCGGCTGAGCGCATAGCCGAGCCATTCGGTGATCGCGACCAGCGCGAGCAGCCAGAACAGGACCTGGAAGAACGCAGTGAGGACGCGAAAGAGCCGCTCGCTACCGAGCAGCGGCGCACCGCCGAAAGCGAACTTCTGCGCATGCGTCTCGGCCAGCCGCCTGAGCATGACGCGCAGCCGGCGCCCGGCGAAAGCGAGCAGCCACAGGAAGGCGGCGAGCAGAAGCGCCGAGACGAGCGCCGCGCCGCCCGCCCGCAGCATGAAGCTGGCCGAGTGCGCCTCGCGCGCCTCGTCGAGCGCCAACTGCATCGTTCTCAGGACGTCCTGCGCGCTCTGTCCCGGGGCGAGGTCGGCGGCGACGAACGGGAACGCCGGCGCACCGTCGACAAGCAGGAGTTCGGCGCCTTCGAACGGCGCGAGCGTCGCCTTCAGCGCTCCACCCTTGCCGAGAATCTGCTCGATCTGGAAGTGGGCGCGGCTGACCCGCTCGCCCGGCGACAGGCCGACGAGCGGGGTGCGAAACGTGATGATCGGCCGGTTGTAGAGCACGAGCCGGGCGTCGTCGTACGGCGCCGAAGCGGCTTGCGCGGTCGCCTGGGCAATCTCGGCAACGAGCGCGTCGGGCGATGACGCCGGCGCGGC
>CAZVNC010000581.1:0-2057 GCA_964628305.1 uncultured Ideonella sp. | reverse complement strand
GCTCGGCATCAAAAGGACCAGCGAGAACGCCATGCCGACCGACTGCACCCAGTCGGGCAGGGCCGTGAACATCAGATGGTGGGGCCCCGCCCACATGTAGACCGAGATCAGGGCCCAGAAGTTGACGATCGAGAAGCGGTAGCTCCACAACGGCTGCTGGGCCTGGCGCGGCACGAAGTAGTACATCATGCCGAGGAAGCCGGCGGTGAGGAAGAACGCCACCGCGTTATGGCCGTACCACCACTGCGCCATCGCGTCGACCGTGCCGGAGTAGATCGGATACGACTTGGTCCACGACACCGGCACCGCGAGGTTGTTGACGATGTGCAGCAGCCCGACCGCGATGATGAAGGCGCCGTAGTACCAGTTCGAGACGTAGATGTGGCGGATGCGCCGCCGCCCGAGCGTGGCGAAGAACACCGCCCCGAAGCTGACCCAGACGACCGCGATCATGATGTCGATCCACCACTCGGGCTCGGCGTACTCCTTGCTTTGCGTCAGGCCGAGCGGCATCGACACCATCGCCAGCACGCAGATCAGCTGCCAGCCCCAGAACGTGAACGCCGCCAGGCCGCCCCAGGCGAGGCGCACGTGCGCGGTGCGCTGCACCGTGTAGTAGCACGTCCCCAGCAGCGCCGAGCCGCCGAACGCGAAGATCACGCCGAACGTGTGCGCCGGCCGCAGCTTGCTGAAGGTGAGGAAGGGAATGTCGAGATTCCAGAACGGCCAGGCCAGTTCCGCCGCGAGGTACATGCCGACCAGCATGCCGATGATTCCCCACACGGCCGACGCGAACAGGAACAGGCGCACGACATGGTCGTTGTAGGTCTCGGTGTTCGGCATTGGCGGCTCCCGTCCGATCGTCGCAGGTGGCAGGACTGCTGCGCCCACGGCACCGAAATACATCGTCGCACGATGCGTCGGCAGTTGACGCGCAGGGCCGAAGCTAGCGCGAATCCAGAACCCGCGTCGCAACCGGGCCTTCCGGGCCTGACTCGGCCAGTGGCGAGCGGTCGCGGCCAGCGAACATCAGTCGCTGGCGTCGGCGGGGAGTCCCAACGCGGCTTGCTACGCCCCGCTGCGCACCGTAGCGCGTGTGGATGGCTTGCGCGCCGCCTTGCCGAGGGCAGCCTCTGCCCACTTGTCGAGGCTGGTACCGCTTCTCGCGGCGGCCTTCAAAGCAGCGGCATGGACTTCGGGCGCGATGCGCAGCATGACTTTGCCGCTTGCAGGCTTCTCCGGCGCCTAACCAAGATCCCTGGAGGCTGCCAGATAGTCTTCGATGGCTGCGTGAAAGCTGGCTACGAACTCTGCCACCGACTCTCCGTGGAAGGAGATATGTCGTTGATGTCCCAGACGCGCCCGACGTTCGGCTTCAGGCGCGCACCGCTTGCGGGGCGTCGCCTTGCAAGCTCTTGTTCGGTGGCGCGCGTACCCGAGAACGCGCTGTCTCGAGTGTCGGTTGCGACTCCGGTCACTTGGTCGTTCGAGGGAATCCCGGTCACGCCAGCGTCATGGCCACCGCCGTCGCATGCGGCACGACGTCGTAGGAATAGAGCTGCTTGCGGAACTCGGTCTGCGCGGCGAGTTGGGCGTCTCGGACGGCCAGATCGGCGTCGGCAGAATCTACCCGCAATCCTTGCATACGTGCGCCGAGCTGGATCTGCGCCACTCGTTCGCGGCGCAGGCGTTCATAGGCCAGCAGCGCCGCCTGGACGGCCGCGTTACCGGCGCGACCCAGTATTGTCGCGAGCGCCATGCCGTCCTCGATCGATTGGTTTGCGCCCTGCCCGAGATGCGGCAGCATCGGATGCGCTGCGTCGCCGAGCAGCGTCAGCCGCCCCCTAGTCCACGTCGGCAGCGGCTCGCGATCGTAAAGCGCCCAGCGGAAGGTCTTGTCGACTTGCTTCAACACCGAACCGATGCGCGCGTCCCAGCCGTCGAACGCGCCGCGCAGCACTGCGGGGTCGCCGGCCGCGGACCACGATTCCTGCATCTCCTCGTCGGCCGGCACGAAGCCGACGTAGTTGAGCATCTGTCCGTGGCGCACCGGGAAG
>CAZVNC010000580.1:0-2060 GCA_964628305.1 uncultured Ideonella sp. | reverse complement strand
GTCGCGGCACGGCCGATCGCCGACCTCGACGCCTACCGCCAGTCGCTGGCGAAGTACGTGAACTTCACCGGCATGTTCATGCGGCCGGTGTTCATCGCCGCACGCACCGCGCCCAAGCGCATCGTGTTCGCCGAAGGCGAGGACGAGCGCACGCTGCGCGCGGTGCAGATCGCGCTCGAGGACGGCATGGTCATCCCGACCCTCGTCGGCCGCCCCGCGGTGATCGCGCAACGCATCGAACGCGCCGGATTGCGCCTGAAGCCGGGCCGGGATTTCGAACTCACGAACCCCGAGGACGACCCGCGCTTTCGCCAGTACTGGGAAACCTACCTGTCGATCAAGGGGCGCGACGGCGCGACCCCCGAGGTGGCGAAGGCGGCGGTCAGGCGCTCCAACACGCTGATCTCGGCACTCGCCGTCAAGCTCGGTCATGCCGACGGCATGCTGTGCGGTCTCGTCGGCCGCTACGAGCAGCATCTGGCCCACGTCGAGGACGTGATCGGCCGCGATCCGAAGGCGCACCACTTCGCGACGCTCAACGCGCTGATGCTCGATGCCTTCACGCTTTTCATCGCCGACACCTACGTCAACGAGGACCCGGACGCCGAGACCCTGTGCGAGATCGCCGTGATGTCGGCCAACACGGTGCGTCGCTTCGGCCTCGAGCCGCGCGTCGCGTTTCTGTCGCACTCGACCTACGGTTCGAGCACGCGCGCATCGGCCAGGAAGATGCGCGCGGCGCGCGACCTGTTCGTCGCTCGCATGCCCGAGGTCAAGGCCGACGGCGAGTTGCAGGGCGACGCCGCGCTGAGCGAGACGGTGCGGGCCGGATTCCTGCCGGCCAACACGCTCGACGGCGGCGCCAACGTGCTGATCTGTCCGAACCTGGACGCCGCCAACATCCTGTTCAACGTGCTGAAGATGACCGGCGGGCACGGCATCACGGTCGGGCCGATCCTGCTCGGCGCGGCCGCACCGGTGCACATCCTGACGCCGTCGTCCACCGTGCGCCGCGTGCTCAACATGACGGCGCTCGCGGTCGCGGGCGGGCGCTGAATCGGAGCGACGCATGAGCCCGCACAAGGCCATAGGTCGGCATCCACGGCGCCTGTTCGAGGCAGTGCGATGAGTCTGCGCGGCGTCGCCATCGTGCTCGCGCTGGTCGCGATCGGCGTTTTCGCGGCGCTGAATTGGGCCGCCATCATGGCGCCGACGGAGCTGTCGCTCGGCTTTGCACAGGTGCAGGCGCCGCTCGGCATCGTCATGCTCGGCATCAGCGCGCTTCTGTGCGCGCTGTTCATCGTCTACCTGCTGTTCCAGCAGGCCGGCGCACTGCTCGAGGCGCGCCGCTACGCGAAGGAGATGAAGGCGCAGCGTGAACTGGCCGATCGTGCCGAGGCTTCGCGCGTCGCCGAACTGCGCAGCTTCCTCGAAGCCGAGATCCGGCGTCTCGAGAGCCAGGGCGCCGCCGGCGCGCACGAAACGGCGGCGCGCATCGATCAGCTCGGATCGTCGCTAGGCGACAAGCTCGACGAATCGACGCGCACGCTGTCGGCCTACATCGGCGAAGTCGAAGACAAGCTCGACCGCACGCTCGCCAGGCCTCCGGGCTGACGCGCGCCACGCAAGCGCTTTGACGAAATCGCAAGGCAGCAGACACACTTTCGCCGCGCCAGAGCCTCCTTTGGCTACGATCGCGGCGCGAACAAACGCACGGCAACCGGAGACGACGATGGGCAAGAAGAAGGCAGCGAAATCCGTGACGAAGGTCGGCGTCGGGTCTCCGGCCGGTAAACGAGACGAAGGCGGTGGCCGAGACGAACGCGGGGGCGACAAGGCGGGCCCGCCCGCAGGAGCCGGCGGCGAGGCCGGCGTCCAGCCGCTCTCGGGCAAGAAGTACGCGAGCGAGCTGAAGAAGCTGCACGTCGAGCTCGTCAAGCTGCAGCAGTGGGTTGTCGCCAAGGGCTTGAAGGTGTGCGTCCTCTTCGAGGGCCGGGACGGCGCCGGCAAGGGGGGCACGATCAAGGCACTCACCGAGCGCGTCAGCCCGCGCGTGTTTC
>CAZVNC010000579.1:0-2060 GCA_964628305.1 uncultured Ideonella sp. | reverse complement strand
AGGCGCTGATCCGCGGCACCGGCGACTGGGTGCTGCGCCTGCTGTGCCTGACGCTCGCCGTGACACCGCTGCGGCAGTGGACGGGACGGCCGGAGCTGGCGCGCTTTCGGCGCATGCTCGGGCTCTTCACGTTCTTCTACCTCGTGCTGCATTTCCTGTCGTACGCGTGGCTCGACATGGGCTTCGATCCGCACCAGATCGCGCGCGACATCCCGAAGCGCCCGTTCGCGCTCGTCGGCTTCGCCGCATTCCTGCTGATGCTGCCGCTGGCGGCGACCTCGTTCAACCGCGCGATCAAAGCGCTCGGCGCGAAACGCTGGCAGACGCTGCACAAGAGCGTTTATGTGATCGCGCTCCTGGCACTGCTGCACTTCTTCTGGATGCGCGCCGGCAAGCACGACTTCGCGGAAGTCGCCGTCTACGCGGCGATCGTCGCCGTGCTGCTCGGCTGGCGCGTGTTTCGTGCGGTTCGGCCCGGGCGCGCCGCATTGAACTCCGCCGGCGAGTGAGTGACCCGCTCGTCGGCTGCGCGCCTTCGTTCCAGGGCGACGCGCTCCTGCGCGTCAGGGCGTTCGCGCCGCGTCGGCAGCCAGCAGTGGCGCATCATGGGCGAGCAGGAAGTCCTCGCCGTGCTCGATGATGAAGTAGCGGAACGACTCGGCCGCCGGTGACAGCACGCGCGACTGCAGGTGGACGACGTTCCAGGTGCGCATCAGTGGCGTGCCGTCTATGTCGAGCAGGCGCAGCAGGCCGCTGCGCAACTCGAGGCCGATCGTGTGCAGCGACAGGAACGAGAGCCCCATGCCGGCGATCACTGCCTGCTTGATCGTCTCGTTGCTCGACATCTCCATCGCGATGTGCGGTTCGACCCGATGCGCGGCGAGAAAGGCTTCCATCGCGGCGCGCGTTCCCGAGCCCTGCTCGCGCACGATCATGGTCTGGCCCTGCAGCACGGTCGGCGGCGCATGGCCTACGCCCACCAGCGGGTGCTGCGGCGAAGCGACGAAGACCATAGGGTGCGCAGCGAAGGCCTCGGCTCGTGTCGCGAGTTCCTTCGGCGGCCGCCCCATCACGGCCAGATCGACCTCGGCAGCCCGCATCAGCGCGACGAGTTGCTCGCGGTTGCCGACCACGCGCAATTTCACGTCGATGCCGGCGTGCTCCTCGTGAAAGCGCGCCAGCAGGTGCGGAACGAAGTACTTGGCCGTGCTGACGATGCCGATCGTGAGCAGGCCATGCTCCAGGCGCTTGAAGCGTGCCATCGCGTCGTCGGCTTCCTTCAGGTTGGCGAGCAGCTTGCGTGCGTGGACGAGGAAGTACTCGCCGGCCGTCGAGAGCGACACCTGCCGCCCCTGGCGGTCGAAAAGGGGCAGGCCGACCTGCGACTCGACCTCCTTGATCTGCATCGAGACCGCCGGCGGCGTCAGGTGCAGGCTCGCGGCGGCGCGGCTCATGCTGCCCAGGCGCGCGACCTCGGCAAAAACCTGGAGCTGGCGAAAGGTCACATTCAACATTAAGTAATAGCTTAACTCAGCAAGAAGAAAGTCTGACTTTTCTTTATCTTCTTGGCCCTCTAGATTTGCCTCTCAGGGTGTCGATAGCGACCCGGCGGACTGCGGAGGCAGCATGAACCAACCGATCGAGCAGGGCGTGATCACCGACGCGAAGAAGCGCTACAGCGCCGGTGTTTTGAAGTACCGCCAGATGGGCTACTGGGACGCCGACTACGTGCCCAAGGACACCGACACGCTGTGCCTGTTCCGCATCACGCCGCAGGAAGGCGTCGATCCGATCGAGGCCGCCGCCGCGGTGGCCGGCGAGTCGAGCACGGCCACCTGGACCGTGGTCTGGACCGACCGCCTGACCGCCTGCGACAGCTACCGCGCCAAGGCGTACCGGGTCGAACCGGTGCCGGGCAAGGACGGACAAAACAGCGGCCAGTACTTCGCCTGGGTGGCCTACGACATCATCCTGTTCGAGGAGGGGTCGATCGCCAACATCACGGCGAGCCTGATCGGCAACGTGTTTTCGTTCAAGCCGCAGAAGGCGGCACGGCTGGA
>CAZVNC010000578.1:0-2063 GCA_964628305.1 uncultured Ideonella sp. | reverse complement strand
ATCAACGTGCCGATTCCGGTGCCGATGGCATGGCACGGCTTCGGCGGCTGGAAGAACTCGCTGTTCGGCGACATGCACGCCTACGGCGAGGAGGGTGTGCGCTTCTACACCAAGCAGAAGTCGGTCATGCAGCGCTGGCCCGAGAGCACCGCCAAGGGGGCGGAGTTCGCGATGCCGACCGCGAAGTAGGCTGGCGATGGACGCGAGCAACTACAGCGCCGCCGAGACGCTGCGCGACGGCCGGGCGGTGACGTTTCGGGCGATTCGCGCCAGCGACAAGCAGGCGATGCTCGACGCCTTCCACGGCCTCGAGCCGCAGACGATCTACCTGCGCCTCTTTACCGCGCACGGCGAGCCGAGCGAGCAGACGCTGCGCGAGTGGACCGAGGTCGACTTCGACAAGCTCGTGCGCCTCGTCGTCTGCCTGCCGCGGCCCGAAGGCGGCGAGCAGATCATCGGCGGCGCGTCGTTCGCGATGCTCGAGCCCGGCAATCCGGCGGCCGGCGCCGAAGTCTCGTTCACGATCGAGGAGGACTTCCAGGGCCAGGGACTCGGCGGCAAGCTGCTGGCGCATCTGGCGCGCATCGCGCGCGCGCGCGGCGTCCGGCAGTTCGTCGCCGAGGTCCTGCCCGAGAACCGGCCGATGCTCAGCGTGTTCGAACGCAGCGGCTTTGCGATGACGCACCGGCGCGGCGACGGCGTGATCCACGTCAGCATGCAGCTCCCCGACTGAAGAAGCCAGCGATCGGATCGCGCACCGGCATGTCGCAAAGCATCCACGATTTCCACGACGATCCGCGCCACGCGGCGATCCGCGTCGGGGTGAACGGCGCGCTGAAGGCGCGCGACGAGGCCGTGATGCCGGTATTCGACAGCGGCTTCGTGCTCGGCGATGGCCTGTGAGAGGGGCTGCGCGTCGGCCGCGGCCCTCCGGTCTTCCTCGACGCCCATCTCGACCGGCTGTTCGAAGGCGCGAAGGCGAACGCGCCCGGCATCAACCTGCCGATTCCGGTGCCGATGGCCTGGCACGGCTTTGGCGGCTGGAAGCGCTCGCTGTTCGGCGACATGCACGCCTACGGCGAAGAAGGCGTGCGCTTCCACACCAAGCAGAGGTCGGTCATGCAGCGCTGGCCCGAAAGCGCCGACCTGGGCGCCGAGGCCGTGATGCCGACGGTGAAGCAGGAGTCGCCGCGGATCGGGTCGGGGCGCTGACCTGCGGTGTGGCCGTCTCAGCAGGTCACGAGGTCGGTGTGCGCGAATCCCTGGGTGTAGTCCAGCACGGAGATGATCTCGGGAACGACGCGATAGATTGCGACCTCCTCCGGCGCGGGCATCTTCAGCTGTGCGGTCGCGGGTGGCGCGTCGGGGTACTTCAGCGGCAGCATGCCGATCACCTTCTCCGCCTGCGCACGGTCGGTGACGCGGTGGGCTCGCGCGGCCATCGACAGGCCGGTGATCGACATGATGTCCGGCGTGTCATGGTCGATCGTGATCGACACCCGATTGTCATGTGCCAGGTTGTGCGCCTTCTGGCTCTCCAGGCCACAGAGAAACCAGAGGGTGAGGCCGTCATTCACGTACCCGACCGTCGTTGCCTGCGGCCAGCCGTCCTGCCGCAGGGTTGCAATCGTCATGATCCTGTGAGCTGCGAGCAGCGACAGGATCTTCTGCCTCATCGAGTCGTCCATCGAGACCTCCACTGCCGCCCGTCGGCTGCCGCCAAGTCTGCCGCCACAGGACACCCTGCACGTTGAGGGCAGTCAACGCGGGCCGCGGCAGCGCCCGATAATCGCGCAACCGTGCGGCGCACGATACCGGCAGCGACTCCGACCGACTTCCTTCAAACCGCATGGCGCAGAGCATCCACGACTTCCACGACGACCCGCGCAACGCGCAGATCCGCATCTGGGTCAACGGCGCGCTGAAGCCACGCGCCGAAGCGATGGTGTCGGTGTTCGACAGCGGCTTCGTGCTTGGCGACGGCGTGTGGGAGGGTCTGCGCGTCGTAGGCGGTCACCCGGTCTTTCTGGTGGCGACCTACGAGTACGCTCCGGGAATCACGG
>CAZVNC010000577.1:0-2065 GCA_964628305.1 uncultured Ideonella sp. | reverse complement strand
GGTGCGTCGCATCGACCCAGACGCACGGCACGACGGTGTTCATGTGCTGCTCGCGCAGCGCCGCGTAGTCGACGTCACGCCCGGCCACGGCGTCGAACGCGGCGAGCTTGCGGTCGATCATCAGCACCTTCGCCGGCTTGTGCTTGGCGAGCCGGATCGCCTCGTCGAGCAGGCCCTTGTAGGGGACGACCTTGCCGCTGCGGCTGCCGGCGTCGGCGCTGACGACGAGGACCGGCTCGGCGTTGTCGATCCGGCTCGCGAGGCTGGAGCTCGCGAAGCCGCCGAAGACGACCGAGTGGATCGCGCCGATGCGCGCGCAGGCCAGCATCGCGAACGCCGCCTGCGCGATCATCGGCATGTAGATCAGCACCCGGTCGCCCTGCTTCACGCCCTGTGCGAGCAGGATCGCCGCCATGCGCTGCACCTCGGCGTGCAGTTCGCGAAAGCTGTAGACGCGCTCTTCGTCGGTCTCGGTCGAGACGAAGATCAGCGCGTTCTGGTCGGCGCGGGTCGCGAGGTGGCGGTCGATCGCGTTGTGGCACAGATTCGTCTGGCCGCCGACGAACCAGCGCGCGAACGGCGGGTTGCTGTAGTCGCAGACCTGATCGAAGGGGCGATGCCAGTCGATGAGCTTGGCCTGCTCGGCCCAGAAGGCGTCACGCTCGTCGATCGAGCGGCGATAAAAGCTTGCGTAGTCCATGGTGAGTCTCCACAGTTCGAGGTTCGGCAGCGATTGACGATACGCCTGCGCTGCGCAGCAATCGGGCGCAAGTCTTCGCCACCCTGCTTGCGCAGCGCTGACGCGACCGCTGGGTCAGTCGGTCCGCACCACGATGCGGCCACGGATCTTGCCGTCGATCAACTCGCCGGCCTTGGCGATCGCGTCGTCGAGCCCGATCTGGTGCGCTATCGCGGCCAGCGCCGCGGGCGGCAGCTCGCTCGCCAGCCGCGACCAGGCCTCTTCGCGCAGCGCGAGCGGCGCCATCACGCTGTCGACGCCGAGCAGCGCGACGCCGCGCAGGATGAAGGGCATCACGGTCAGCGCAAGGTCCGAGCCCTGCGCCAGCCCGCACGACGCGACGGCGCCGCCGTAACGCATCTGGGCGCAGACATTGGCGAGCGTGTGGCTGCCGAGCGTATCGACCGCGGCCGCCCAGCGCTCCTTCTGAAACGGCTTGCCGGGCGCGGAAAACTCCGCCCGATCGATCACGTCGGACGCGCCGAGTTCGCGCAAGTACGCCGCCGCGTCGGTCTTGCCGGTCGACGCGACGACGCGAAAGCCGGCCCCGGCGAGCAGGCTGACGGCAACGCTGCCGACGCCGCCGGTTGCGCCCGTCACTAGCATGTCGCCGGCGGCCGGCTGCACGCCGTGGTGCTGCAGTGCCATCAGGCACAGCATCGCGGTGTAGCCGGCGGTGCCGATCGCCATTGCATCGAGCGGCGTGAAGCGCGCCGGCAACGCCACGAGCCAATCGCCCTTCAGGTGGGCGCGGCCGGCGAGGCAGCCCCAATGCGTCTCGCCGACGCCGAAGCCGTTGAGAACGACCTTGTCGCCCGCCTTCCAGCGCGCGTGCCGGCTCTCGACGACCGTGCCCGCGCCGTCGATGCCCGGCACCATCGGCCAGCGCCGCACGACCGGCCCGCGGTTCGTGATTGCCAGGCCGTCCTTGTAGTTGAGCGTCGAGGCCTCGACGGCGACGAGCACATCGGCATCCGGCGTCGCCGCCTTCAGCGCGGCGTCGTCGAGCGACGCGAGTTCGGCGCGGAAACCCGCGTCGTCCTTCTCGAGCAGCAGGGCCTTGAACATGCACTTCTCCTTTGCGGGTCGGGTGATTCAACGTTGCACAGTCTGCACCATCTGCCGCTCGCGGCGTCACATGGCAAGACCGCCGGCGCGCAGTGGGTTCCAGCGGCTGGCGACGAGCGCCGGCGAATGCCCCCCGCGGCTCGCTGGTTTGCCAGCCAGCGCCGGCCCGCGGCGCGAAACAAGGGACAATCGCCACATGCCCGAAACAGTGATTCCGCTCGCCGATCAACGCTACGCCGCCGCGGTGCCGCGCGTGCC
>CAZVNC010000576.1:0-2067 GCA_964628305.1 uncultured Ideonella sp. | reverse complement strand
GACCGTGTCGCGCCGCTGTGCTACGCGGCGCCGGTGTTATTCCACGTCGAGCGCTGGTACTTAGTGCCGTGAGGCGAATCCGCGGCTTGCGCCCGCCGCCGGCATGACCCTGCTGCGCATACTCGGCATCGACCCCGGACTGCGCACGACCGGCTGGGGCGTGGTCGACGCCGACGGCGCGACGCTGCGCTACGTTGCGAGCGGAACGATCAAGACCGACAGCGTCGACAGCGGCCACCTGCCGACCCGGCTGAAGATCATCTTCGACGGCGTGCAGGAAATCGCGACGCGCTACGCGCCACAATCGGCATCGATCGAGATCGTGTTCGTCAACGTCAATCCGCAGAGCACGCTGCTGCTCGGCCAGGCGCGCGGTGCGGCGATCACCGCGCTCGCCGCGGCCGGGATCGAGGTCGCCGAGTACACCGCGCTGCAGATGAAGAAGGCCGTCGTCGGCCACGGCCAGGCGCGCAAGGAGCAGGTGCAGCAGATGGTCTCGCGCCTGCTCGCACTGCCCGGCCTGCCCGGCAAGGACGCCGCCGACGCCCTCGGCCTCGCCGTCTGCCACGCGCACGCCGCGCGCTCGTTCGCCGCGATCGAGGCCGCGACGCACCGCGTGCGGCGCACCAAGTCGCAGTACAAGGGCGGCCGCAGTCACTGACCCCCGCTCTCGTGTGCGCATCGCCCGCCGCGTACGATGCGGCCATGATTGCACCGAACGCTGGCGCGAACGAGACCCCGTTCGCCGACCTTACGCCGCAGGCGGTGCTCGACGCGCTCGACGCGGTCGGCCTCGCCGGCGACGGGCGGATGATCCAGTTGAACTCGTACGAGAACCGCGTCTTCCAGGTATTCCTCGAATCGGGCGAGGTCGTGGTGCCGAAGTTCTACCGGCCCGGGCGCTGGAGCGACGCCCAGATTCTCGAGGAGCACGCCTTCGCGGCCGAACTTGCGGCCAGCGAGATCCCCGTCGTCGCACCGCTCGTGTTGGCCGCGGCGCAGCCGCCCCGCGAGCCGGTCACGCTGATGGGTGAGCCGCCGACGCTCGCCCGCGTGCTCGGTCAGCGCGTCGGCGTCTCGCCGCGCCGATCGGGCCGCGCGCCTGAGCTGGAGGACGCGGGCACGCTCGAATGGATCGGCCGCTTCATCGGCCGCATGCACGCGGTCGGCGCGACGCAGCGCTTCGAACACCGCGGGTCGCTCGACATCGCGACCTTCGGCAGCGGCGCGCGCGACTACCTGCTCGCCCACGACTGGGTGCCGCCCGAGGCGCTGCCCGGCTGGCGCGCGGCGATCGACAACGCGCTCGGTGAAGTGCAGCGCGCCTTCGACGGCCTGACGGAGCTGCGCACGCTGCGCCTGCACGGCGACTGCCATCCCGGCAACATCCTGTGGAGCGACGCCGGCCCGCACTTCGTCGATCTGGACGACGCGCTGACCGGCCCCGCCGTCCAGGATCTGTGGATGCTGCTGTCGGGCGAGCGCGCGAGCATGACGCGCCAGCTCGGCGCGGTGCTCGCCGGCTACGAGGACTTCATGGACTTCGACTGGCGCGAGTTGCGCCTCGTCGAGCCGCTGCGCACGCTGCGCCTGATCCACCACAGCGCGTGGATCGCGCGGCGCTGGGGCGACCCCGCCTTCCCGCCCGCCTTTCCGTGGTTCGCCGGCGGGGCGTACTGGGGCCAGCAGACGATCCAGCTCGAGGAGCAGATCGACGCCATGCGCGAGGCGCCGCTCGGTGCGCCGCCGGGCTGAGGCCGACCGCGTCCGATCGCAAGTCATCGCACGCGACGCCACGCTGCTGCGGCCGACGCGGCGCACCCGGCGTGCGGCTGTATAGCTATGCAGGATTTCTTGGTTCACGCGGCGGCGGCGGCTGACTAGAGTGCGGATGCCTCGACTCCCGGACGCGCCCGCGCCCTCTGCCATGATTCTGCATTCCACCCTTGGCGCGCCGCGCCGCCTGCTGCTCGCCGCCACCGTCTTCGCTCTCGTGCAGTGCGCACTGCCGGCCTACGCGCAGACGACGCTGCTCAACGTCAGCTACGACCCGACGCGCGAGCTGTA
>CAZVNC010000575.1:0-2072 GCA_964628305.1 uncultured Ideonella sp. | reverse complement strand
AGATCCCCGGTGTCGGCCCGAAGAAGCGCGCCAGACTGCTGCAGCGCTTCGGCGGCGTGCGCGGCGTCGGCCAGGCGAGCGCGCAGGACCTGCAGACGGTCGAGGGCATCTCGAAGGAACTCGCCGAACAGATCTATCGCGCACTGCACTGAGCATCGCGGGCCGGCGCACAGGCTGCGCGTGGAGCGGGCGAGCGGAAGTTCGGCACAATCGCCGCATGTTCTTCAACCTGCCGACGCTGCTGACCTGGGGGCGCATCGTCGCGATTCCGCTCATCGTCGGTCTGTTCTATCTGCAGCTCGCGACGGCGCTGCAGAACCAGTTGGCGACGGTGCTGTTCGTGATCGTCGCGCTCACCGATTGGCTCGATGGCTATCTTGCGCGGCGGCTCAACATGACCTCGTCGTTCGGCGCTTTCCTCGACCCCGTTGCCGACAAGTTCCTCGTCTGTGCGGCGCTGCTCGTGCTCGTGCACCTCGGCCGGGTGCATACGCTGATCGCATTCATCATCATCGGGCGCGAGATCGCGATCTCGGCGCTGCGCGAATGGATGGCGCAGATCGGCGCCTCGCGCAGCGTCGCGGTGCACATGCTGGGCAAGGCGAAGACCATGGTGCAGATGATCGCGATCGCGTTCCTGCTCTTCGACGGCACGCTGTTCGGCGTCATCGACACGCACCTCTGGGGCACGCTGCTGATCTACCTTGCGGCGATCCTGACGATCTGGTCGATGGTGTACTACCTGCAAAAGGCGCTGCCCGAGATTCGCGCCAAGGCCAAGTAGCGCAGTGAATCCGCGACTGCTGGCACGCGCGATGCCGTGGGTCTTCGTGCTGATCTGGAGCACCGGCTTCGTCGTCGCGCGCCTCGGGATGCCGCACGCGCCGCCGCTGCGCTTCCTGAGCACGCGCTATGCGCTCTCGATCGTCTGCTTCCTGATCTGGATCGCAGCCTCGCGCGCGCCCTGGCCGCGCAGCCGCAGCGAGTGGCAGCACCTCGCCGTGGTCGGCGTGCTGCTCCAGGCCGGCTACCTCGGCGGCGTCTGGAGCGCGGTCAAGGCCGGCATGGGCGCAGGCACGGCGGCGCTTCTGGTCGGCCTGCAGCCGGTGCTGACGGCGCTCTGGGTCACGGCCCACACGCCGTCCGATGCGACAGGCGTCGCGGGCCGCGACGGCAGCCAGGCATCTGCGCGCATCACGGCACGCCAATGGCTGGGTCTCGTGCTCGGGCTTGCGGGGCTCGTGCTCGTCGTCTGGCGCAAGCTCGGCACCGGCGAGATGACGGTGCTCGGCTTCTCGATGGCGATGCTCGCTCTGTTCTCGATCACCGCCGGCACGCTCTACCAGAAGCGGTTCGTCCGCCCCTGCGACGTGCGCACCGCGGGCACGGTGCAGATGCTCGCCGCGCTCGTCGTCACGCTGCCGCTGGCGCTCTTCGAGCAGGAACCGATGGTGATGGACCCGGAGCTGATCGCCGCGATCGCCTGGTCGGTGCTCGGCCTCACGCTCGGCGGCAGCTCGCTGCTCTACCTGCTGATCCAGCGCGGTGCGGCGACCCAGGTGAGCAGCCTGATGTATCTCGTGCCGCCCTGCACCGCGCTCCTCGCGTGGCTGATGTTCGACGAGCCTTTCACCGTCATGATGGCGATCGGCCTGGCCCTGACCGCGGTCGGCGTCGCGCTCGTGACGGCGTTCGCGGGACGGCCTCGCGGCGTCCACAAGGTGGGTGACTGACGCAACAGGAGCAGCACGATGTCAATGCATCGCATCGCCGTGATTGCAGGCGACGGCATCGGCAAGGAAGTGATGCCCGAGGGGCTTCGCGTGCTCGACGCGGCGGCGCGCAAGTTCGGTGTCGAACTTCAGCTCGACGTCTTCGATTTCTCCTGCTGGGACTACTTCGAGCGTCACGGCACAATGCTGCCGCAGGACTGGAAGGAGCGCATCGGCGGCCACGATGCGATCCTCTTCGGCGCGGTCGGCTGGCCGGCGAAGATCGCCGACCACGTCTCGCTCTGGGGCTCGCTGCTGCGCTTTCGGCGCGACTTCGATCAGTACGTGAACCTGCGCCCG
>CAZVNC010000574.1:0-2076 GCA_964628305.1 uncultured Ideonella sp. | reverse complement strand
CGATCGATCAGGCGCGCAGCGAGGACGAATCCGGCCGTCGGCGCGAGCGCGGAGAGCGGCTTGGACAGCGCGCCCAGACCGTAGCCCAGCACCGCGAGCGGCTTGCGCCGGCCGAACACATCCGACAGCACGCCGGAGAACACGCGCGCGATCAGCGCCGTCGCTTCGGCCGCGCCTTCGATCAGGCCGAGCGTGAGCGCGCTCGCACCGAGCGTGTGGACGAGAAAGACCGGCAGCAGGCTGTGGATCAGCTCGGACGAGACGTCCATCAGCAGGCTCACGAAGCCGAGCGCCCAGATCGCGGGCGGAATGCGGGGACGAGGCGGCATGCGGCAGGGGCGAGCGGGCGCCAAAACGGCGACAGCGCATCGTCGCACGTCCGGACGCGCTTCGAGCGCGCCGGATAATCGACCGATGCACTTGATGATCCCGTTCGCATCGACGCTGTCCGAGGCCTGCGTCCACACGCTGCGCGATCTGCAATTGCCGACTCTGTCGCGCCTGCTGGCGCGGTTTTCACCGGCCGCTCGCGAGGGCGGCGACGAGTACGCGCTGTCGATGCCGCAGGAGCGCGCGTTCGCGTCCGCACTCCGCTGGCACGGCGCCGACGGCTGCCTGCCGTGGGCGGCGCGTCTTGCGCAGGCGGACGGCGTCGCGGTCGGCGACGAGCTCGCATGGGGCCTGCTGACCCCGGTGCACTGGCATCTGGCGGCCGATCATGTCGCGCTCGTCGATCCGGCCGAACTGGGTCTGGCCGACGCCGAATCGCGCGCGTTGCTGCAGGCGGTGCGGCCGCTGTTCGAAAGCGAAGGCTGGCGCATCGAGTACGGTGCGCCGCTGCGCTGGTACGCGGCGCACGCATCGCTGCGCGATCTGCCGTGTGCGGCGATCGAACGCGTCATCGGCCGCAACGTCGACATCTGGATGCCTGCCGATCCGCGCGTCGCGCTCGTGCGCCGGCTGCAAAGCGAAGTGCAGATGCTGCTCTACACCGAGGTGACGAACGAGGCGCGCGAAGCGCGCGGCGCGCTGGCGGTGAATTCGTTCTGGCTCAGCGGCTGCGGCGTGCGTCAAGCGCAGTCTGCGGCGCCTGGCCTGCGCATCGACGAGACGTTGCGCGCGAGCGCGCTCGCCGAGAGCTGGGCCGACTGGGCCGATGCCTGGCGCGCGCTTGACGCCGGGCCGATCGCCGAACTGCTGCGCGCCGCCGAACGCGGCGAGCCGGCCGTCCTGACACTGTGCGGCGAACGCCACGTGCAGCGCTTCGAGGCGCAGCGACAGTCGTTCTGGAAGCGCGCCGGCGCGGCGCTGCGCAGTCCGGCGGTGGCGCCGGTGCTGGAGGCCTTGTGACGCAGAGCCCGCAGCCCGGCTCGGCTGGGCAAGGTGGTGGCGCGGTGAGCGACCGGCCGACCCTGGTGCAGCGCGACGCTGCGCCGCGCGTGGCGTGGGCGCTCGAGGCGGCCGGCGTCCACCCTTTGCTCGCACGACTGTTCGCCGCGCGCGGCGTGCGCAGCGCGGACGAGCTCGACGACAGCCTGACCCGGCTCCTGCCGCCGCACGCGCTGCGCGGTGCGCAGGACGCCGCGCGGCTGCTGGCCGACGCGATCGAGGGCGGCAAGGCGATCTGCGTCGTCGCCGACTACGACTGCGATGGCGCCACCGCGTGCGCGGTCGCGCTGCGCGGCCTGGCGCTCCTCGGCGCGCAGCGCGCCACGCTGCGCTACGTCGTTCCCGATCGCGCGCTGCACGGCTATGGGCTGACCGCGGCGATCGTCGATCTGGCTTGCCGGCCGCAGGCGCCGGGGCTGCTGCTGACGGTCGACAACGGCATCGCGAGCCTGGAGGGCGTCGCCCATGCCCGGGCGCTCGGCATCGACGTTCTCGTCACCGACCACCACCTGCCGGCGCTCGCAGGCGACGCCGCCGTGCTGCCGGCGGCAAACGTCATCGTCAACCCGAACCAGCCCGGCTGCGACTTCCAGAGCAAGAATCTGTCCGGAGTCGGCGTGATGTTCTACGTTTTGCTCGCCCTGCGAAGCGAACTTCGCGCGCGCGGCGCGTTCACCGAACAGGATC
>CAZVNC010000573.1:0-2086 GCA_964628305.1 uncultured Ideonella sp. | reverse complement strand
GGGCTGATCAAGGACTACCAGATCGAGCCGTACAAGGATCAGGCCGAAGGCAACCTGCCGCCGGTGCTCCGGTTCTCGCCCACCGGGAAGAGCTTCAGCGGGCCACCGCTCGAGATCGCGCAACAACTCACGGGGGCCGTGGGCCAGCCGGTGGCGCTCGACGTCATCACGACCGACGACGCCCACGTCGAAGCCGGCGAGTCACCAGCCGCCGGGGGGCGGCCACGCCTGATTCAGTCGTGGCACCACCATCGCGGACCGGCGGGCGGCGACGTGAAATTCAGCGAGCAGCGCCCGAAGATCGGAGACACCGGTGCGTCGTCCACCACGGCGACGTTCTCGCTGCCGGGCGAGTACCTCCTGCGGGCGCAGGCCAACGACCAGTCTGGCGAAGGTGGTGGCGGCTTCCAGTGCTGCTGGACCAACGCCTATGTGAAGGTGACGGTGAAGTAGGGCAGTTCCGGGTTTTCGTTTTTCGAACGACGCGGTTCTCCAATGCAATGGATTGCGATTGCTGGTCGATGCGTCAGCGGGATGCAATCGCCTCGCAGTTCGCATGAAAGCCCGCGTTTTTCTAGTATTTCCGGGGCATTCTCGGTTGACTCATGTCCCGGTCGTCTGTAGCCTATCCGGCGGCGCGAACCTCGCATGCCGGTCGTGTCGCGCCTGATCCGGCGGTCGTTTGCTTTGGAGGCTGAAAGCATGTCGAGTAGAACCAGGCTAGCGCTGATGTTCTGCCTGGCGGTCGTGGGGGCCGGTCTTTGGTCGTCGCCCGCTTACGCGCAGAGCGCCATCAGCGGTGTCGTGAAGGACGAGTCCGGGGCGGTGATGCCCGGCGTGTCGGTGGAAGCAGCGAGCGATGTGCTGATCGAGAAGGTGAGAACGGCGATCACCGACGAGAACGGCGCCTATCGCATGGTCGACCTGCGCCCCGGCAAGTACCTGCTCACGTTCACCCTGCAGGGCTTCAACGTCATCAAGCGCGAGATCGAGCTGCCCTCGAACTTCGTCGCCACCATCAACGCCGACCTCACCGTCGGCACGTTGCAGGAATCGGTGACGGTGTCCGGCCAGTCGCCGCTGGTCGACGTGCAGAGCAACGTGAAGCAGCAGGTGCTCACGCGCGACGTGCTCGACGCGGTGCCCACCGCCCGCACCATCCAGGGCCTCGGGCAGCTCGTGCCCGGCGTCACGTTCGACCAGCCTGACGTGGGTGGTTCGCGCGCCATGCAGCAGACCTACTTCTTCGTGCGCGGCACCGGCTCGGCGCAGACGGTCGTGATGGTCGACGGCCTCATGACCAACGGCCTCATGGGCGACGGCGCGGTCAACGCCTACCACAACGAGGCGATGACGCAGGAAGCCGTCTACATGACGTCGGGCGGCAACGCCGAGACCATGACGGCCGGCGTGAACCTGAACCTCGTGCCCAAGGATGGCGGCAACCGCTTCTCGGGCGGCTTCAAGTTCGCCAAGAGCCCCTCGTCGTGGCAGGGCAACAACCTCACCGACGAACTCAAGAGCTTCAACGTGCGTTCGGTCGACCAGGTCTCGAACTTCCAGGAATGGAACGTCGAGCTCGGCGGCCCGATCAAGAAGGACAAGCTCTGGTTCTTCGGCGCGTTCCGCAAGGCCAACTACGACAAGTTCATCCCGAACACCTTCGTGCTGCCGACCAACGTGCCGGCGCCGCAGGCGTTCGCCAGCTGCCTCGCCAACGCTGGCAGCTGCGACCCCGGTGAGTCGCCGGAGAAGATGGACAACCCGATCGCCCGCTTCACGTGGCAGATCTCGCAGCGCAACAAGTTCTCGGTGTACATGGACCGCGCGTTGCGCCTGCGTGCCGCCGCCATGAGCAACGCGACCGACCCGAAGACGGCGTCGGTGGTGTGGAACACGCCGACCTTCGCGACCGGCTCGGCCAAGTGGACCAGCACGCTCACCTCGACCCTGCTGCTCGAAACCGGGTTCTCGTTCAATCGCGAGCGCTACGACAACCTGTATCAGGAAGGTATCCTCGCCGAGCGCGGCACTGAGGCCTGGTACCGCAACGTGCGCAAGAACGACGTCAGCACGGGCTTCCTGT
>CAZVNC010000572.1:0-2086 GCA_964628305.1 uncultured Ideonella sp. | reverse complement strand
GAGCCGGCCGCGACGTTGCACACCTTCTTCGCCGGGCAGCCCATGTTGATGTCGATGATCTGCGCGCCGCGATCGATGTTGTAGGCCGCCGCCTCGGCCATCATCGGCGCGTCGGTGCCGGCGATCTGGACCGCGATCGGCGCCGTCTCGCCGTCGTGATTGGCGCGCCGCGAGGTCTTCAGGCTGGCCCACAGATCCTTGCGCGCGGTGACCATCTCGCTTACCGCATAGCCCGCGCCGAGCCGCTTGCAGAGCTGGCGAAACGGCCGATCGGTGACGCCCGCCATCGGCGCGACGAACAGTCGGTTCGGCAGTTCGATGGCGCCGATGCGCATGACCAGAGTGGTGGGGCGGTGCTGAAAAAGGAGGCGAAAGTATAGCGGCTGCCCCTGTGCCGGACGGCCGCGAATCGCCTGCACCACGAGGCTGTGATCGACGCAGATAATGCGCCGCATGCCGCCGTGGATGGAGTCGCTGATTGCGCTGCTCGCGCTGCCGAAGTTCGGGCTGAGCACGGTCTTCATCATCTCGTTCGTCTCGGCGACGCTCTTGCCGCTCGGCTCCGAGCCGGCGGTGATCGGCTTCGTCAAGCTCGACCCGAGCCTGTTCTGGGCCGCGATCTTCGTCGCCACCGCCGGCAACACGCTCGGCGGCGCGCTGAACTGGTGGATCGGCTACGGCGCCGAGCGTGCCTACGAGAAGGTGTCGCTGCACAAGCCCGAGGCGCGCGCGCTGCAGTGGCTGCGCCGTTTCGGCGCCAAGGCCTGCCTGATGTCGTGGCTGCCTATCGTCGGCGACCCGCTGTGCGCGGTCGCCGGCTGGATGCGGCTGCCGTTCTGGCCCTGCGTCTTCTACATGGCGATCGGCAAGTTCGCGCGCTACGTCGTGATGACGGCGGCGTTGCTATGGCTCTTTCCGGGCCAGTTCATCCCTTGAGCGCGTGTTCGGCGAGCGCGACGTCGAGGTCGTTCAGCACTTCTTCGAGTCGGCGCGCCGCGCGTGCCGTCGGCAGGCGACGCGCCGGACGTCTGGCGATAAGCGTGCGCTGCGGGTCGTAGAGCACCGCGTCGTCGAAGCCGATGCCGTGCGCCGCGAATTGGCGCGCCAGGGCCGTGTGGCGCGAGCGCAGCATGTGCCGCGTCTGCTGGTAGGCGTGTTCGGCGAGTGCGCGCCGCTGCGAATAGCTGAAGGTGTTGGCGAGGAAGAGTTCGGCGTCGCGGTGGTCGGGCTCGAACAGCACGATCGTCGAATCCGGGTAGCTGCGCTCGTAGCCCTTCAGGCCGAGCACGAGCCGGGAATGGATCAGCGAGCGGAAGGTCTGCGACAGCACCACCGGCAGGCCGCCGTCGACGAGGCGCGGGATGCGTTCCTCCCCGCTGCTCATGACGCGGTGGCTCGGCGCTGCCGTCGCATCGAACGGCACGAGCGGGTTCAGGCAGATCAGCAGATCGATGCCATCGTCGAGCAGCACCGTCGCGTGCAGCGTCTTCTTCAGTGCGCCATCGGCGTAGTCCCGGCCGTCGATCCGGACCGGCGGGAAGAGGCCCGGCAGCGCGGCGCTGGCCTGGATCGCGCGCGAGATCGGCACATGCTCCAACCCCGGCTGCCCGAACGGCGCCGCCTCGCCGGTGTCGAGATCGGTCGCGACGAGCACGAGCTTGCGCGGCAGTTCGCGAAAGTCGTTGCTGCGCCCGGGCGCGCTGAAGATGCGCCGCATCTGCGCCTCGAGCTGGCGGTTCGAAAAGAGGCCGGTCGGCAGCGCGCGGCCGAGATGCTCGAACGCGACGAGCGCCGAGCGGCGGCCGACGACATAGCGCCACCCGGCCTGGGCGAGCAGCGCCGGCAGCTTCGCGAGCCGCTGCGCGAACTCGCCCAGCGCTGGACGCATCAGGCTGCCGGGGTGCAGGATGTTGCTCGCGTCGCCCTCGTTCTCGATGAAGGCGCGGCACAGCTCGCGCGGCGTGATGCCGTTGGCGAGCGCGGCGGCGATGAAGCCGCCGGCCGAGACGCCGACATAGCCGTCGCACTGCGTCAGCGACAGCCCGTCTAGCGATTCGTCGAGCGCGCACAGCGCGCCGATCTCGTA
>CAZVNC010000571.1:0-2104 GCA_964628305.1 uncultured Ideonella sp. | reverse complement strand
GGGCTACGCCGAGATCGCGGCGCACCACGGCCCCTGCCTGCCCGGCCTGCAGGCATACTTTGGCGCGCGCCGCGCCCCGAACGAGGCGTATGCCTCGGGCATCCTCGGTGGCAAGCCGATCCGCGTCGTCGATGCGCTCGACCCGCGGGTGCACTGGACGATCCGCAGCGTCGCCGAGCACCTGGGCATCGGGCCGTACTCGCAGCTCCTTGCGCCGATGAGCTGGGAAGGCCGGCCGGTCGGCTGGCTGTATGCGATCCGCCAGCCGGCGCACGGCTTTTCGGAAAAGGAGGCGGCGCTGCTCGAGACCTTCGCCGACCAGGCGGTGATCGCGATCGAGAACGCGCGCCTGTTCAACGAGACGAAGCAAGCGCTCGACCAGCAGCAGGCCGCGGCTGCGGTGCTCGGCGTGATCGGCCGCTCGGTGTCGGATGCGCTGCCGGTGTTCGAGGTCATTCGCGAGTGCCTGGAGCGGCTGCTGCCCGGCGCGGAGCTGGCCATCGCCTCGGCCGCCGACGACGGCCTGCTGCACTGGCGCACCGGCAGCGGCAGGTTGGTCGAGACGATGCGCGGCATCTTCCCGCGCCCGACGCCGGGGCCGCATCTGCTGACCGGCAGCGCCTCGTACTGGCCCGACCTGCTGCACACCGACGGCGTCCCCGAAGGCCTGCGCGAGGCGATGCGCGCGACCGGAGGCAACGCGGCCATGCTCGCCGCGGCGATGGTGTCGCAGGGCCAGGCGCTCGGCACGATCGCGGCGCTGCACCTGGACATGAAGCCGTTCACCGCCAACGATGCGCGCATCGTCAAGACCTTCGCCGACCAGGCGGCGATCGCGATCCGCAACGCGCGCTTGTTCAACGAGACACAGGACACGCTGGAGCGCCAGACCGCGACCGCCGACGTGCTGAAGGTGATCAGCCAGTCGCCGACCGACGTGCAGCCGGTGTTCGACGCGATCCTCGACCGCGCAATGGCGTTGTGCGATGCGCGCATCGGCGCGATCACCCGCTTCGACGGCGAGCTGGTCCACTTGAAGGCCTACCACATTGCCTCGCCGGAGGCGGACGAGGCCATGCGGGCCGCCTTCCCGATGCGGCCGGGGAGCGGGTCGGTCAGCGCGCAGGCGATCCAGGAGCGCATGCCGGTGCAGCTCGCGGACGTGCTTGCCGATCCGGACTATCCGCTGAAGGATCAGGCGCGCAAGGCGGGTTGGCGCAGCGTCCTCGCCGTGCCGATGCTGCGCGAGAACCAGGCCGTCGGTTCGCTGGCGATCGTCCGCGAAGAGCCCGGCGCGTTTGCGGACAAGCTGGTCAAGCTGTTGCAGACCTTCGCCGACCAGGCGGTAATCGCGATCGAGAACACGCGGTTGTTCAACGAGACGAAGGAAGCGCTCGAGCAACAAACAGCCACCGCCGAGGTGCTGCAGGTGATCAGCGCCTCGGTTTCCGACCCGACGCCGGTGTTCGAGAAGATCCTGCTGAGCTGCCAACATCTGTTCGGCGCCAGCAACCTGATCGTGTTCGTCGTCGGCGACGACGGTCTGTTGCACCTGGGCGCGATGCGCTCGCCCCACGCCGACCACATCGAGCGCGTGCGCAGGATTCATCCGGTCCCGCTCGCCGGTACCGCGACCGAGCAGGCCTTGCGCGAACGCCGGCTGGTGGTCTACGGCGACGTGTTGAACGATCCCGGCGTGCCCGAGGGCCTGCGCCGGACGGCGACGCTGTTCGGCGAGAACTACTCGGTGGCCGTGGCGCCGATGATCTGGGAAGACCGCGCGATCGGATCGATCCTCGTCGGGCGCGACGCGCTGCAAGTCCTGGCGCCCAAGGAACAGGCGCTGCTGAAGACCTTCGCCGACCAGGCCGTGATCGCGATCCAGAACGCACGCCTGTTCAGGCAGACACAGGAGGCGCGTGCCCAGGCCGAGACCGCCAACGAGGCCAAGAGCGCGTTCCTCGCGACGATGAGCCACGAGATCCGCACCCCGATGAACGCGGTGATCGGCATGAGCGGCCTGCTGCTCGACACGCCCTTGTCCGATGAACAGCGCGACTTCGCCACCACCATCCGCGACTCGGGCGACGCGCTGCTGACGATC
>CAZVNC010000570.1:1844-2104 GCA_964628305.1 uncultured Ideonella sp. | reverse complement strand
CGGGCGGTGGAGACGATCACGGCTTGGGTCATGGTGAGAAAACTCCTGCAGTAAAGGGACTACTTCGCGCCCTGCTCGACGAGACGGTGATAGAAGCGGATCAGCTCGGCAAGGTTGGCTGTCGAGACGCGCTCGTTGGTGCCGTGAAAGCGCGCCAGATCCTCGGGCTTTGCGCGCACCGGCGAGAACTTGTAGATGTGGTCGGAGACGATCTCGAAGTGCTTCGAATCGGTGCCGCCGACCATCAGGCCGGGCACGAC
>CAZVNC010000570.1:0-1834 GCA_964628305.1 uncultured Ideonella sp. | reverse complement strand
AAAAGCTCGCGCACGCTGCGCTCGATGAGCTTGTACGAGCTGCTTTCGGTCGGCGCGACGCCGGACGGCTCGGTCGCGCCCGGGATCACGGCGTATTCGAAGCGCTCGTTGGCGACGGTCTCCTTCGCATGCTGCTGCACGCTCGCCAGGCTGTCGCCGGGCAGCAGGCGAAAGTTCACGACCGCGTCGGCGCGGCCGGGCAGCACGTTCTCCTTGTTGCCGGCGTTGACGATGGTCAGCGCGGTCGTCGTGCGCACCATCGCGTTCGTGCTCGGGCTGGCTTCGAGCTGGCGCTTGACGAGCGGGCCGAACAGCCAGAGGTTGGACATCGCGATGCGATTGAGGCCGCTCATCTCGGGCGCGACGGTCTCGAACATCGCGCGCGCGACGCCCTGGATCTCGGCCGGCATCTGGTTGTCGTCGAGGCGCGCGAGCGCATGGCTCATCATCGCGATCGCGCTCGTGCCCGGGGCCGGCGGGAGCGACGAGTGCCCCGGCGTTGCATGGACGCTCATCTTCAGCGACATGAAGCCCTTCTCGGCGATGCCGACGACCGCCGCCGGCGGCGCGAGACCCGGCAGCACGCCCTCGGTGATCAGCAGGCCTTCGTCGATCACGAAGTCGAGCTTGACCTTGCGTGCGGCGAGCAGCTCGGCGATCGCCTTCGCGCCACGTAACCCGCCGACCTCCTCGTCGGCGCCGAAGGCGAGATACACCGTGCGCCTGGGCTGGAAGCCCGAGGCGATCAGCATCTCGACCGCCTCCATCTGCGAGATCAGGTTCGACTTGTCGTCCCACGCGCCGCGGCCCCAGACGAAGCCGTCCCGGATCGTGCCGGCGAACGGTTCGGCCTGCCAATCCTTTTCGGTGCCGGGGGCGATCGGTACCACGTCCTGGTGCGCCATCAGTGCGATGGGCTGCGCTGTCGGATCGCTGCCTTTCCAGGTGTAGAGCAGGCTTAAGCCCCCGACGACCTCGCGCGTCAGCGTGGCGTGCAGCTTGGGGTAGCGCGACTGCAGATGCGCGTGCAGCGCCTCGAACTGGTCGGCGTTGAGGGCAGGATCGTCGCGCGAGGACACCGTCCTGGCGCGGATCGCGGCCGACAGCGACTCGGCGGCCCCCTTCTCGTCGACCGCGATCGGCACCAGCGGCGGCACGTCGATCTGGCGCGAACCCTGGCGCCAGGTGTTGATCGCGACCGCGAGCACGAGCAGCGCGACGAGCGCGAGCACGGCGAGGAAGATGCGCTTGATCATCGACGCTGCCGCCTCAGCTGAAGGTCTTGCCTTCGGCCGCGAGCCGCGCCAGCAACGGCGCCGGTTCCCAGAATGCCGCATCGTCGAGCGGGTTGCGCTGGAAGCGCTTCATCGCCTGAACGACGTTGAAGAGGCCGATCGTATCCGCGTAGCACATCGGGCCGCCGCGGTGCAGCGGGAAGCCGTAGCCGGTGAGGTAGATCATGTCGATGTCGCTGGCCTTGCTGGCGATGCCTTCTTCCAGGATGCGCGCGCCTTCGTTGACCAGCGCATAGACCAGGCGCTGCACGATCTCGTCGTCGCCGATCTTGCGCGGCGTGATGCCTAGGCTTGCGCGGTGCTTGTCGATCATGTCGGCGACGACCTTGCTCGGGATGGCGTCGCGCTTGCCCGCCTGGTAGTCGTACCAGCCGGCTTGCGTCTTCTGGCCGTAGCGGCCCACTTCGCACAGCAGGTCCGCCGTCTTGCTGTACTTCATGTCGGGGTGCTCGACCGCGCGGCGCTTGCGGATCGCCCAGCCGATGTCGTTGCCGGCCAGGTCGCCCATGCGGAACGGGCCCATCGCGAAGCCGAACTTC
>CAZVNC010000569.1:0-2108 GCA_964628305.1 uncultured Ideonella sp. | reverse complement strand
TGATCCAGGAGCCGTTCACGATCGTGCTCTGGGGCGTGACCAACAAGTCGCTGGCCGACTGGGCCTCGGTGCAGGAGGTCGGCGACCCCGACAAGGTCACCGAGCTCAAGGGCTTCGCCGGCAGCCCCGGCATCGTCGAGGGCAAGGCGCGGGTGTGCCGCACGGTGGCCGAGGTCGGCGAGCTGCAGGAGGGCGAGATCCTGGTCGCGCCGACCACCTCGCCGTCGTGGGCGCCGGCCTTCGCCAAGATCGGCGCCTGCATCACCGACGTCGGCGGCGTCATGAGCCACGCCGCGATCGTCTGCCGCGAATACGGCATGCCCGCGGTGGTCGGCACCGGCCTCGCGACCAAGGTCATCAAGACCGGCATGCTGATCCGCGTCGACGGTTCGACCGGCGCGGTGAGCATCACGCGCTGAGGTGATGACGATGGGCGCGTCGATGCAACCCATGCAGGCCAAGGCGGTCGAGAATGCAGCGTCGGCGCAGCCGCTCGTCGTCTGGTTCGAGGACTGCCGCAAGGAATCGGTGCCGCTCGTCGGCGGGAAGTGTTCGTCGCTTGGCGAACTGATCCACGCCGGCGTGCGCGTGCCGCCCGGCTTTGCGCTCACCACCGCCGGCTTTCGGCGCTTCATGGCCGACGCCGGCATTGCGCGCGAGGTGCGCGCGATCCTTGCCGGCATCGACATGAAGGACCTCGACGCCCTCGAAGCGGCGAGCCAGCGCATCCGCCAGATGATCGAGGCGCACGAATTCTCGGCCGACATCGAGGACCAGGTCGCCGAGTGCTACCGCAAGCTGTCGCTGCGTTGCGGCTTGCCTGCCGCGCCGGTCGCGGTGCGCTCGAGCGCGACCGCCGAGGATCTCGCCGACGCGAGCTTCGCCGGCCAGCAGGACACCTACCTGTGGGTGCGCGGCACGGACGAGGTGCTGCACCACATGCGCAAGTGCATCTCGAGCCTCTATACCGGGCGCGCGATCGACTACCGCGTCAAGCACGGTTTCGACGACGATCAGCTCGCGATCAGCGTCGGCGTGCAGAAGATGGCCAACGCCTACACCGCGGGCGTGATGTTCACGATCCATCCGGCCAACGGCGACCGCTCGGTGATCGTGATCGACTCGAACTTCGGCTTCGGCGAATCGGTCGTCTCCGGCGAGGTGACGCCGGATCACTTCGTCGTCAACAAGGTGACGCTCGACATCATCGACCGCACGATCTCGCAGAAGCTGATGTGCGTCACCGTGGATCGCAAGACGCAGACCTCGCAGACGACCGAAGTGCCGCTCGAACGCCAGCGCGTGCAATCGCTGATCGACGACGAGATCACCGAGCTCGCCTGGATGGGCAAGCAGATCGAGAAGCACTACGGCCGCCCGATGGACATCGAGTGGGCGGTCGACAAGGACCTGCCCGCGGGCGGCAACATCTTCATCCTGCAGGCGCGCCCCGAGACGGTCTGGAGCGTGCGCAAACAGGCGCCCGTCGCGAAGGCCGCCAGCTCGGCGATGGACTACATCGTCTCCGGGATGCTGACCGGCAAGAAGCTCAGCTGAACCCCGCTATCCCCTCCCTCATCCCCCACCACCCCAACGGAGTCAACACCACCATGAAACGCAACGAAGTCCGCCCGATCGACGATCTGCGCAGCTACATCGCCGCGCTCGAAGCCCACGGCCAGTTGCACCGCGTGAAGGCCGAAGTCGACTGGAAGTACGAGCTGTGCCACGTCTCGAAGGTCAACGAGGAGAAGCAAGGCCCGGCGCTGCTGTACGAGAACGTCAAGGGTCATTCGATCCCGGTCCTGACGAGCGCCTTCACGACACCCGAGCGGATCGCCATCGCGCTCGAGCAGGACCCGGGCCTGACGATGTGCCAGCTCTCGCGCAAGTGGATGGAGCTGACGACCAAACAGCTCGTCAAGCCGACCTTCGTCGACAAGCCGCCGGTGATGGAAAACGTCATCGAAGGCGACGACGTCGACCTCGAGAAGTTCCCGGTGCCCTGGTTCTACCCGGACGACGGCGGGCGCTTCTTCGTCACCGCCGGCTACCTCGTGACGCAGGACCCGGACACCGGCTGGACGAACCTCGGCACCTACCGCTCG
>CAZVNC010000568.1:0-2112 GCA_964628305.1 uncultured Ideonella sp. | reverse complement strand
TCGCCCTTGTCGGTGTCCTGCATCGCGCCCAGGATGGCCATGTTGATCTTGCCGCCGCGGATCATCGCGAAGCTGTCGTGGCTGCCGAAGATGCTCGATCCGGGGATCGTCGTCACCGTTTGCTTGCCGGCGTTGATGAGGTCGGCGTCGACCTCGTCGGCGGTCGGAAACGGGCCGATGCCGAGCATGCCGTTCTCGCTCTGCAGCCAGACCTCGATCTTCGGATCGACGAAGTTGGCGACCATCGTCGGCAGGCCGATGCCGAGGTTGACGTAGTAGCCGTCCTGCAGTTCCTTGGCGGCGCGCGCCGCCATCTGATCGTGTGTCCAGGCCATGAGGATTCCTTCGGTAGACAGGTAAGCGGGTGCCGGTCAGCACTCTTCTCGGTGACGTTCGGCTAAGCGCCGGCCCGTTCGGTGAGGGTGCGCTTCTCGATGCGCTTCTCGGGGTGGGCGTTGAGCACGATCCGGCTCACGTAGATGCCGGGCAGATGCACGCTGTCGGGGTCGAAGGCGCCGGTCTCGACGATCTCCTCGACCTCGACGACCGTCGTGCGCCCGGCCATCGCAACCGCGGGGTTGAAGTTGCGCGCGGTGCGGCGAAAGATCAGATTGCCGCTGCGGTCGGCCTTCCACGCCTTGACGAGCGAGACTTCGGGCACCAGCGAGCGTTCCATCACGTAGGTGTGGCCGTCGAAATCGCGCGTCTCCTTGCCTTCGGCGATCAGCGTGCCGACACCGGTGCGGGTGAAGAACGCCGGGATGCCGGCGCCGCCGGCGCGCAGCTTCTCGGCCAGCGTCCCCTGCGGCGTGAACTCGAGTTCGAGTTCTCCGGCCAGGTACTGGCGCTCGAACTCCTTGTTCTCGCCGACGTAGCTCGAGATCATGCGCTTGATCTGGCGCGTCTCGAGCAGCATGCCGAGGCCGAAACCATCGACACCGGCGTTGTTCGAAATCACGGTCAGATCCTTGACGCCCGAATCCCGCAGCGCCGCGATCAGCGCTTCAGGAATGCCGCACAGGCCGAAGCCGCCGACGGCCATCAACTGGCCGTCGCGCACGATGCCTTCCAGAGCCTTGGCCGCGCTTGGATAGACCTTGTTCATCGATGATCTCCTTGAATCGAAGCGCAAGCGTACTGCGTAATGGAGTGGGTAGTCGTTACGTAGAATTGACTATGCTCGACTATCGCAACGCGTTCGACCTCGCGCCGGTCGGGCTCGTGCTGTCGCGAAACCGGCAGATGCTCGACTGCAACCGGCAGTTGCTCGAGATTTTCGCCGCAGCGCGCCAAGAGCTCGTCGGCAAGAGTTTCGAACTGCTCTACCCGTCGTCGGACGAATTCACGCGCACCGGCGAGCGCATCGTCGCGACGCTCGACGTCGATGGCTTCTACGCCGACGAGCGCATCATGCGACGCGTCGGCAGCGTGGCATCGCAAGCAGCCGGCAAGCGCTCCGGGTCGAGGGGCGAATTGTTCTGGTGCCGCGTCACGGGCCGCGCGCTCGATCCGCGCCATCCGCACGCCGAAGGCATCTGGAGCTTCGAGGATCTGTCGTCGCGGCGACCGCTGGGCGTCGAACTCACACCCCGCGAACGCGAGATCGCGGCGCTGTTGATCGAGGGCCTGACGAGCAAGTTGATCGGCCGACGCCTCTCGATCAGCCCGCGCACGGTCGACATCTACCGCGGCCGGCTGATGCGCAAGTACGGGGCGGCGACGGGCGCCGAACTCGTGACTCGGCTGCTGACGGCTCGAGCCGGCTCGTAAGGCGGCGCCCGCCGCGAGCCACCGGCTCAGTTCAGATCGCCGGCGAGCCGCCAGCTTCGCCGCAGTTCGTCCGGCCATTCGCCGCGATCGATCAGCGCGTCGATCGCATCGCTCTCGGCGCCGCACTCGAGCCCCTGGGCGGCGAGCCAGGCGTCGTCGAAGTAGGTGTGGCGGTAGCGTTCGCCGGCGTCGCACAGCA
Organism: uncultured Ideonella sp.; assembly: GCA_964628305.1. Classification (GTDB taxonomy): domain Bacteria; phylum Pseudomonadota; class Gammaproteobacteria; order Burkholderiales; family Burkholderiaceae_C; genus CAIKUF01. Next base: position 143 of record CAZVNC010000568.1, on the reverse strand, counting down.
GCGTGACGATCGCACCCGACTCGCCGCGCGCGACCATGCTGCGCGCGCAGGCGAGTGCGGCGACGAGGTTGGTGCCGGTCGAGCCGCCGACGCGGTGGCCAAGGCGCACGCTGAGGCTGTGCATCGCCGCCAGACTCCATACG
>CAZVNC010000567.1:0-2112 GCA_964628305.1 uncultured Ideonella sp. | reverse complement strand
GCGGCGGGGCTGGCGATCCTTACCACGGCGGGCTCTGTAAGGCGTGGATGTCGCGACCCGTTCATTGACCGAGGCTCCGCGGCGGCATGCGGACTGATTGTATACACTTTGTCGAACGCAGGCCTACCGTAGAAACCACAAGCCAGCCCAATCTCCCCTCGTCAGCTGCCGCGATAGGTCGAGTAGGCCCACGGGCTCGCGAGCAAGGGAACGTGATAGTGCACACCGGCGTCGGCAACGCCGAAATCGAGCGGTACGACATCGAGAAACGGCGGCTCCGGCAGGCTGACGCCGCGCGCCCGAAAGTACGGCGCGACGTCGAAGACCAGCCGGTAGCTTCCAGCGACGAAGGCGGCACCGTCCAGTAATGGTTCGTCGGCGCGCCCGTCGTCGTTCAGCGTCAGTTCCTTCACCAGGGTCGCGGCGCCGGCCCTCAGCGCGAAAAGCCGCACCCGCATACCCGCTGCGGGGCAGCCATGCATCGTGTCGAGCACGTGTGTCGTGAGTCTGCCCATCGTCTTTCTCCATCGCGGCATGCGGCCGCCGACTCGCTTCGAGCTTGATCGGGGGTTGCGGAAGTTCAAAAAGTGTATACAGTTTCGGCTGCGGTGCAAGCACAATCTGACGACGATCCTCGTTTTGCCCGACATGGCGATCTCGACACGCAAGCCTTCCGTCTCACGGTCCGGGACGTCGCGCGCGCGTGTCGCGGTCGATGCGGCGCGCCCGGACCACACGCGCCAGATCGTCGATTCGATCACGAACGCGATCGTCGAGCGCCGGCTGATGCCCGGCACCAAGCTCGCCGAACAGCGAATCGCCGACATCTTCCAGGTCTCGCGCACGCTCGTGCGCCAGGCGCTCAACCAGTTGAGCCGCGACCGCCTCGTCACGCTCGAGCCGGCGCGCGGTGCACGTGTCGCCGAGCCGGGCGCCGAGGAAGCGCGCCAGGTGTTCGAGGTGCGCAACATGCTCGAGGCGGCGATGGTCCGCAAGCTCTGCGGCCTTCTCACGAGGCCGCAATTGGCCGTGCTGCGCGCGCACCTGAAGGACGAGCGCGCGGCCCTGGCGCGCACCGACGTGTCCGGCCGCACCCGGCTGCTGGCGGACTTTCACATCGTGCTCGCCCACATGCTCGGCAACGACGCGCTCGCCGACATGCTCCGCGATCTTCTTTCGCGCTGCTCGCTGATCGCACTGATGTATCAATCGGCGCACTCGGCCGAGCATTCGTACGCAGAGCACGTCGCGATCGTCGATGCGCTCGAGCGCGGCGACGCGCGGGCGGCGGTGAGACTGATGGAGGACCATCTGCACAACGTCGAGCGCAACCTGCAACTCGACCCACGCATGCCCGATCTGCATCAGGTGCTGCGTCCGGTCCAATGAAAGCCAACATCATGATGACTTCGGACTACCCGCGAGACCTGGTCGGCTACGGCCGCAACCCGCCGCATGCGCGCTGGCCGGGCGGCGCGCGCGTCGCGCTGCAGTTCGTGCTGAACGTCGAGGAAGGCGGCGAGAACTGTGTGCTGCACGGCGATGCGGCCTCCGAAGCCTTCCTCTCCGAGATCATCGGCGCGCAGTCCTACCCGGCGCGCCATCTGTCGATGGAGTCGATCTACGAATACGGCTCGCGCGCCGGCGCCTGGCGCATCCTGCGCGAGTTCGACCGGCGCGGCCTGCCGCTCACGGTGTTCGGCGTCGCGATGGCGCTCGAGCGCAATCCCGACCTGACGCGCGCCTTCGTCGACGCCGGCCACGAGATCGCGAGCCATTCCTGGCGCTGGATCCACTACCAGCAGATGGACGAGGCGGCCGAGCGCGAACACATCGCGGCCGCGACGCGGATCATCCGCGGCCTGACCACCGGCCGGTGGCCGCTCGGCTGGTATACCGGGCGCGACAGCCCGAACACGAAGCGCCTGGTCGCCGACCACGGCGGCTACGAATACGACAGCGACTACTACGGCGACGACCTGCCGTCGTGGATGCCCGTCACGAAGTCCGACGGCACGACGCTGCAACGCCTGATCGTGCCCTACGCGCTGGACACCAACGACATGCGCTTCGCCTCGGCGCAGGGCTTCAACAGCGGCGAGCAGTTCCTGC
>CAZVNC010000566.1:0-2114 GCA_964628305.1 uncultured Ideonella sp. | reverse complement strand
GCGTCGATCGCGCGGCCGCGCCAGATCGCGATGTACCTGAGCAAGGAAATGACGCAAAAGAGCCTGCCCGAGATCGGCGATCTGTTTGGCGGGCGCGACCACACGACGGTATTGCATGCGGTGCGCAAGATCGGCGCCGAGCGGCAGAAGAACGCGGAGTTGAACCAGCAGCTTCACGTGCTCGAGCAGACGCTCAAGGGATGATGAAGACGCAGCGATCTGTCAAGGCACAACGGTGGGGACAAGTCGCCTGCAACTCGCCCCTTGTCCACAGGCCTGACCGCGACCGCCAACTTGCTATCGCCCTGTCCCGCCCGTCGCCGCCCCCTACCCACAGAGTTTACCGGGACCTAAACGCTTGATCGAAAAGGGGAAAATGGCGTTCTCCACAGAGCACCGCGACCCCTACTACGACGACTACGTTAAAGGGAATCACATGATTGTCTTGAAGGCTGCGCAAGAAAAACTTCTGAACGCGCTGCAGGCGGTCTCCGGCATCGTCGAGCGACGGCACACGCTGCCGATCCTCGCCAACGTGCTGATCCGCAAGAACGGCCCGAGCATCGAGTTCACGACCAGCGACCTCGAGATCCAGGTGCGAACGACGGTCGAATTCGACGGTGCGCCCGACGCCTTCTCGACGACGGTCGGCGCGCGCAAGCTGATCGACATCCTGCGCTCGATGCCGAGCGACCAGATCGTTACCCTCAGCGCGGCGCAATCCAAGCTCACGCTGCAGGGCGGCAAGAGCCGCTTCACCTTGCAGACCCTGCCGGCCGACGACTTTCCGCTGGTGCAGGAAGCGGCCGACTTCGGCCCCGCGTTCAGTGTTCCGCAGAAGACGCTGAAGAGCCTGATCGACCAGGTGCACTTCGCGATGGCGGTGCACGACATCCGCTACTACCTGAACGGCATCCTGTTCGTTGCCGAGGGCCGGAATCTGATCCTCGTCGCGACCGACGGCCATCGCCTCGCGCTCGCGCAGGCGAGGCTCGACGCCGACATTCCGAAACAGGAGGTCATCTTGCCGCGCAAGACCGTTCTCGAACTGCAGCGCCTGCTGCGCGACGACAGCGGCGACAACGCGATCGAGATGCGCTTCGCCGGCAACCAGGCCAAGTTCAGCTTCTCGGGCATGGAGTTCGTGACCAAGCTCGTCGAAGGCAAGTTCCCCGATTTCAACCGCGTCATCCCGAAGGGTCACAAGAACGCGGTCACGCTCGGCCGCGCCCCGCTCCTCGCCTGCCTGCAGCGCGCGGCGATCCTGACGAGCGAGAAGTTCAAGGGCGTGCGCGTCAACATCGAGCCCGGTACCTTGCGCATTTCGTCGAACAACGCCGAGCAGGAAGAAGCGAAGGAAGAACTCGAGATCGACTACGCCGGCGACGCGATCGAGATCGGCTTCAACGTGACCTACCTGATCGACGTGTTCACCAATCTCGGCGTCGAGATGGTGCGGATCGAACTGCAGGACGGCAACTCGAGCGCGCTGATCTCGGCGCCCGACGTCGAGGGTTTCAAGTACGTCGTGATGCCGATGCGGATCTAGCCGCTTGGGCGGCTAGATCCGCTGCGCGGTGACATCGGCTCTCCCCTGCCCCCCGCCGAGCGGGGGGTTCTGTCCAGAAGCACGCCGGCCCGCTTCGCGGGCTGTGCAGAAGTTGAAAGTGCCTTGATGAGTGAAGCGAACAAGCCCGTGGACCCGAACGGTGTGCACGTCGGTAGCGTGGCGAAAGTGGTGGCGGCATCGACGGGTTCCGAAGCCTCGATGGCTTATGGCGAAGGATCGATCCAGATCCTCGAGGGCCTGGAGGCGGTGCGCAAGCGCCCTGGCATGTACATCGGCGACACGTCCGACGGCACCGGCCTGCATCACCTCGTCTTCGAGGTCGTCGACAACTCGATCGACGAGGCGCTCGCCGGCCACTGCGACGAGATCGTCGTCACGATCCACACCGACAACTCGATCTCGGTCGTCGACAACGGGCGCGGCATCCCGACCGGCGTCAAGATGGACGACAAGCACGAGCCCAAGCGCTCGGCCGCCGAGATCGCGCTCACCGAACTGCACGCCGGCGGCAAGTTCAACCAGAACAGCTACAAGGTCTCGGGCG
>CAZVNC010000565.1:0-2116 GCA_964628305.1 uncultured Ideonella sp. | reverse complement strand
CAGTTCGACCGCGGCTACCTGTCGCCCTACTTCATCAACAACCCGGAAAAGCAGAGCGCGATTCTCGAGAACCCGTTCGTGCTGCTGTTCGACAAGAAGATCAGCAACATCCGCGACCTGCTGCCGACGCTCGAAGCCGTCGCCAAGGCCGGCCGTCCGCTGCTCATCGTCGCCGAGGATGTCGAAGGCGAAGCGCTCGCGACGCTGGTCGTCAACACGATCCGCGGCATCCTGAAGGTCGTCGCCGTCAAGGCGCCCGGCTTCGGTGACCGTCGCAAGGCCATGCTCGAGGACATCGCGATCCTGACCGGCGGCAAGGTGATCGCCGAGGAAGTCGGCCTCACGCTCGAGAAGGTCACGCTCGCCGACCTCGGCCAGGCCAAGCGCGTCGAAGTGGCGAAGGAAAACACCACCATCATCGACGGCAGCGGCGCCGCGGCCGACATCGAGGCGCGCGTCAAGCAGGTGCGCGTCCAGATCGAGGAAGCGACGAGCGACTACGACAAGGAGAAGCTGCAGGAGCGCGTGGCCAAGCTGGCCGGCGGTGTTGCGCTGATCAAGGTCGGCGCCGCGACCGAAGTCGAGATGAAGGAGAAGAAGGCGCGCGTCGAAGACGCCCTGCACGCAACGCGTGCCGCGGTCGAAGAAGGCATCGTCGCCGGTGGCGGTGTCGCGCTGCTGCGCGCCAAGCAGGCCGCGGGCAAGGTCAAGGGCGACAACGCCGATCAGGAAGCCGGCATCAAGATCGTGCTGCGCGCGATCGAAGAGCCGATCCGCATCATCGTGCAAAACGCCGGCGAAGAGCCGAGCGTGGTGGTGAACGCGGTGTTGGCCGGCAAGGGCAACTACGGCTACAACGCCCAGAACGGCGAGTACGGCGACATGATCGAGATGGGCATCCTCGACCCGACCAAGGTGACGCGCACCGCGCTGCAGAACGCGGCCTCCGTTGCCGCGCTGATGCTGACGACCGAGGCGATGATCTCGGAAGCGCCGAAGGAAGAAGCGGCCGGCGGCATGCCCGGTGGCATGGGCGGCATGGGTGGCATGGGCGGCATGGGCGGCATGGACATGTAAAGCCCCGATCCGGGCGCCCAGCGCGCCCGGAACGCTACGCAAGCCAGACCGGAGGCCGCAGCAATGCGGCCTCTCTTCATTTGTGCGCGCCATCAGATCGATCATCGAGCACGACCGGCGAGGGTCTGCGCTGCCGACGCGGCGCAGCGCGGCTCCGGCGGGTTGATGCGGCCGATAATCGCCGCCTGCGCGACCCTCGCGCTTCGCCGCCCCGTACCCGATGACTCCCACCGCCGCGCTGCAACGCTTCGTCGAGGACGAGCTGGCGCGCATGCCGGCGTTGATCGAGCACGTCCGGCGCCAGACGGCCGATGCGCTGCGCGATGCACCGCTGGGCTCGACGACCGCAGCCGAGCGCATGCAGCGCTTCGAACTCGCGAAGTCGGTCGAAGCGCAGGGCCAGCGTTTCACAGCGGCCTTCGTCGCAGCGCTCGGCCAGCGCGTGCGGGCCGACGGCGCCGCAGCAGCGGCGGCCGAGCCGCCCGCGGTGCGCGGCCTGACGTTGCTCGACGAATCGACGCACAACGCCGACATCGAGATCGCGCGCGTCGCGACGCAGATCGACAGCGTTGCCGAATGGGAACTGCGCGAGCTGCAGACTTTCACCTCGGCGCTGTGCGGACTGCCCTACGTCTCGGTCACGGCGAACCCGTTCGCACCCGAGGCCTTCGCGCACGCCCTGTGGAAGGCAGCAGGCAGCCTCGGCCGCGCGTCCGACGAGGCCGCGCTGTTGCGTGCCGCGGGCGGACCGCTGGCCGAGGCGGTGCGCCATGAGCTTGCCGCGGCCTGCACCCGGCTCGAGGCACAGGGCGTGCAGCCGAGCCTGTACCGAACCGCGGTGCCGGCGCAGGGCGAGTCGACATCGTCGAGCCTGCTCGCCGGCCTGCGCGACGGCGCTGGCAGGCCGCAGACCGCACGCGTCGATGCCCAGACACGCGGCCTGCTGAAGGATCTGTTCGACGCCATCGCCCAAGGCAGCCAGATGCACCCGGCGCTGCGCGCACTCACCGCTTCGCTGCAGGCGCCGGCGCTCGACCTG
>CAZVNC010000564.1:1702-2121 GCA_964628305.1 uncultured Ideonella sp. | reverse complement strand
GGCGGCTCGACTACTACGGCATCGACATGTCCAAGAACGCCGTGCCGCTGCTCAAGTACGCCGAGCGCATCTTCTCGCGCGCTGCCTACATCGAAGCGCTGACCCCGTCCGAGAAGGTGATGCGCAAGTAGCCGCGATTCGCGATGAGCCTGCCCACGCCGCCGGCAGACACCGGCATCTCGACCCGGCCCTACCTGATTCGCGCCTTGCACGAATGGTGCACCGAGAACGGCTTTACGCCCTACATCGCCGTCTTTGTCGATGCCGGCGTGCAGGTGCCGGCCGAGTACGTCAAGAACAACGAGATCGTGCTCAACATCGGCCTCGAAGCGACGAATGCGCTGCGCATGGGCAATGATTTCATCGAGTTCAAGGCCCGTTTTGGCGGCACGGCGCGCGAGATCGTCGTGCCGGTGACG
>CAZVNC010000564.1:0-1692 GCA_964628305.1 uncultured Ideonella sp. | reverse complement strand
GAGAACGGACAGGGCATGGCGTTTCCGGCGCCGAGCGCCGGTGGCGGCAGCGCGGTGCAAGCGGACGCCGACACCGACGCGAAGCGCGGGATGCCGCGTCTGTCGCTGGCCGACGAGGCGGCTGGCCCGGCACGCACGCCAAGATCGAACCCGCGACCCGCCAAGTCGCCCGAGCCGCCGCCACCTTCGGGCCCGGGCCGGCCGTCGCTCAAGCGCGTGAAGTAGGCCGGCCGAGGCCGTCCCCCTAGAAGCGCAGTTGACCACCCTGCCGCGCTGATCGAACAATCGCGCTCGGCGCGGCCCAGCCGGAGCGGGGTGCGGCGGCAAGCGTTGAAGCCGGGCCGAAGGATCGTGGTCGGCCCAAACTTATACTTCGTCCCATTGCCTGCCGGATCGTCCGATCAGCAGCGCACCCTACGCCGGCTTAGCTCAGTTGGTAGAGCACCCGCCTTGTAAGCGGAAGGTCATCTGTTCGAGTCAGATAGCCGGCACCAGGCGTCCGTCTACGCTGGTGCCGAGACGGCGCGATCCTGACGGATCGCCACGACAGCGGCTTCAAACCACGAACGAGGAGCAGACCTTGGCAACAAGAACCCTGATCGCCGCCCTTTTGACGGGCGCGCTGGCCGCGGCTTGCGCGGCAACCGATGATCCCTTGCTGACTGCCGCGCAGGATGCCGACATGGTCAAGGCTGCAAGGACGGCATGGAAGTGCAAAGAGAATGACAACAAGGATGATTGCAGCATCACCGTGACCGTAAGCGACAGTGCGAGAGGGTGCGTGCTGACGATGGAGCCCGGTCAAGAGACGATCGCCTTCCCGCGCGGCGTCCAGCGCAAGATCATTTACTGGCTGCTCGACGACCAGACCAGCGACGGACGGATGATCTTCAAGCAGGATGGCATCGCCTTCAAGAGCGACGCTTCCGATGCCTTCGACTGGAAGTTGCGATTCGACAGCGGCAAAGGATTCCGGTGGCGCAACCTCAATCCGAAACCCAACGACTACGAGTACGGGGTCCACGTGCAGCGGTTGGCAAGCGCGGTCGCTTGCGACCTCGACCCCAAGATCCGGAACGAAAACTGAGCTTGCGAGACAGGATCAGGCCGCCACGATCAGGCGGCCGATCTGCGCCAGCGCGACTCCGAGTTCCGACTCCGGACCGGCGCCGATGCTGCGCGCCAACGCTCGCGCCGCAGCGGCTGCTCGCCGTGCGGCCTCGAGGCTGCCGGCGAGGAATTCGGCTTCGGCGCGACAACACTGCAGCAACGCCAGGCTGATCGGATCCGAGGCGTCTTTCAGCAGCAACTCGCCGGCGGCAAGACACTCCCGGCCCTGATCGAACCGGCCCTGGCGTGCGTGCGACAGGCCGAGGTAGCCGAGCGACTGGCCCTGGGACGTGTGATCCGCCAGTTCGCGGGCAATGGCGAGCGACTCTTCGAAGCTCGATTGGGCCCGGCTCGCCTGACCCTGTGCATCCTGCGCGATGCCCAGATTGCACAGCACGATGCATTCCAGGCGGCGGTAGCCCAACTCGCGCGCGATCCGCAGCGCTGCCTCGAACTGTTGCTCGGCCGCCTGCATCCGCCGCCCGACGAGATCGAGAAGTCCGAGGTTGGACAGCGCGTTGCCTTCGCGCCTGCGATCCCCCGCTTCGCGCGCCAGGCGCAGCCCCGATTCATAGTCCGACC
>CAZVNC010000563.1:0-2130 GCA_964628305.1 uncultured Ideonella sp. | reverse complement strand
CGCTGCATCCATTCGCGCACCCCGGTGTCGTCGCAGCGCGCGAGCAATTCGGTGTCCAGGCCCCAGAGGGCGGCGAAGCGCCGGTTGCAGGTGACGATGCGGCCGGCGAGATCGGTCACGAGGATGGCGTCGGCGGTCGATTCGAGCGTTGCGCGCAGCCCGGCGAGCGCCGATTCGCTCTCCTGCGCGACGCGCGCCTCGACGCTTCGATCGTGCAGCGTGACGACGAAGTATGCCGCGCCGTCGGCTGGCTCGACGCGCGCGACGCTTCGCGTGACGGGCAGCAGGCTGCCGTCGGCACGTTGCACCCAGGTGTCCGAGTGGATGCGCTGCGAGGCGCCGATCGCGACCTCGCTCCAGAAGCACAGGTCCTCCGGCGTGGTGCAGAGTTCGCTCATGCTGCGTCCGCGCAAGGCGTGCTCGGGCAGCCCCAGCAGGCGAGCGGCGGCGGCGTTGGCAACGCGCACCCGCAGCGTGTCGGCGTCGACCAGCCAGGTCGCCTCGGGCAGCGCGCCGATCAGCGCTGCGCCGGCTTCGTCGCACGGCGCGACAGCGCGGACGGCGCCTCGTGGGCGCAGCGCATCGCGCTCGCAAGCGCCGTGCCTGCGCACCTTGCGCGTCACCCGATCGTCTCCGCCTCGAGTTCGTGCGCCGGCTCGAAGAAGTAGGCGACGCGCGGGCGCGGGGCGAGGAACTCGAGCGCGTCGCGCGGCAGCGCGAGCGGCTTCAGGCTGCGCCGGATGCCCAGGTTGGGTTCGTGCTCCAGATCGAGCAGCAGGGTGTCGGCAGCCGCAATGCCCTGCTCGTGGACCAGCACCCTCGGCTTGAGCGGACGGTCCGCGTTGACGGCGACGACGAGCGCGAAGCGTTCGTCCGTCAACTGCACCGCCGAGCCCGGCGGATAGATCCCCATCATCTTCACGAAGGCGCCCAGGATCGTGGCGTCGAACTTGCTCTTGCCCTGCGCGAACAGCAGCGACAGCGCCTCGTGCGGCGTCAGCGCGCGCGACGGCACGTGCGGATTGCACAGGTTGTCGTAGCGGTTGACGAGGGCGACGATGCGTGCGGCGATGCTCATGCGCGCGCTCGTCAGGCGCAGCGGAAAGCCGCTGCCGTCGGCGTGCTCATGGTGCTGCTCGATGACCCACTGCGCGCCTTCGGCAAGCCCCATGCGGCGCGCGTGCGCCGCGCCGTGCGCAACGTGCTCCTGGTAGTACAGCGCCTCGGACGGCGAGAAATGATCCTCGCGGTTGCGCAGACGCTCGGGCAGATCGAGCTTGCCGATGTCGTGCAGCATCGCACCGACCCCCAGGTCCAGCATGTCCGACTCGGCGAGGCCGAACGACTTGCCCAGCAGCAGCGCGATCACCGCGACGTTGATCGCGTGCGCCGACGCCTTGTCGCCTGCGGCCTCGGCGAGCAGCCGGATGCAGATTTCGCCCGACCCGAGCATCTTGTCGACCAGCGCGCGCGACAGCGCCTCGGATTGCTCGCGCGCGAGTCTGGGTTTGGCGGTGACGAGGTCGGCCATCGACTTGTAGGCCAGGTTGGCCTCGGCGAACTGGCGCTGGCAGTGCTGCAGCGCCGCGCGTTGCGTGGCGACCGCGACGCGGCGGCGGGACTCGGCACCCGCCTGGCACGCAATCGGGGTTCGCGCGGCGCTTGGTGCCCGCGTTGCGGCGGCGGTCGCCGCCGCCCCGGCAGCACGAGGCGGGGCAGTCGAGACGGGCGGGGTCGGCGCGGTCGCGCCCGCCACACGGCGCTCCGCCCGCGGCGCGTTGGCCGCGTGCCCGGCGGCGTCGTTCGGATCGCCTGCACCACCGGTGCCGATAGGCGTGGCCGCGCCGGCCGCGTCGGCGCCGGGTCCCGGCGCGCAATCGGCGGAGTCGGAGCCTTCGGGCGGCGTGTCGAGGTCGCTCTTCTCGGGGCTCCAGCGCACGGTCTTCAGGCCGAGCGAGCGGATCGTCGCGATCTGCTGCGGCGAGCTGATCTTGAAGTTGCTGAGCGGGAACGGATGCGCGAGCCAGCCGCCCTTGAGGTGGATGAACATGCCGACGCGAAGGTCGGCGACGGCTGCGAAATGTTGCGAAGCGTTGTCGCTCATCGTTCGGTTTCTGTGGACGGCGCGCC
>CAZVNC010000562.1:0-2135 GCA_964628305.1 uncultured Ideonella sp. | reverse complement strand
AATCCGCTTCTCCAGCCGCGCCGCTTTGGCGGCGCGATGCCAAGCTCGTGGCGCTCGTCGGCGGTGCGCACAGCATCAGCCACTTCAGTCAGCTCCTGCTGGCGCCGCTGTTTCCGTGGCTGAAGGACGCGTTCGGCGTCGGCTTCGCCGAACTCGGCTTCCTGCTGACGATCTTCTTCGTCGTCTCGTGCGTGATCCAGACGCTGTCGGGCTTCTGGGTCGATCGCTTCGGCCCGCGCCCGGTGCTGATCGCGGGCCTTGCGCTGCTCGGCGTCGCCGCGCTCGGCTACGCGGTGAGCACGAGCTACGCGATGCTGGCCGCGTTCTCGGTCGTCGCCGGCATCGGCAACGGCGTCTTTCATCCGGTCGACTACTCGCTGATCAACCGCAAGGTCGCGAAGGAACACCTCGGCCACGCCTACAGCGTGCACGGCGTCACCGGCAGCCTCGGCTGGGCGCTCGCGCCGCTGCTGCTGGTGCCGATCACGGTCGCTTTCTCGTGGCGCGTGGCGCTCGTGAGCGCCGCGGTGCTGGTGTTCGCGGTGCTTGCGGTGGTGATCGTGTTCCGGCGCCACCTCGAGCTCGAACCCTTGCCGCCGGCGCCGAAGGTCGTGCCGGGCGGGCTGGCGGTCGAAGGCACACTCGACTTCCTGCGCATTCCGGCGGTCTGGATGTGCTTCGGCTTTTTCTTCTTCTACGCCGGCGCGCTGTCGGTGATCCAGAGCTTCGCCCCGGCCGCGGCCGGACGCCTGCACGCCGTGCCGGCCGAACTGGCGGCGATGTGCCTCACCGTCTACATGGTCTGCAGCGCGGGCGGCATGGTGGCCGGCGGCTTTCTCGCGTCCAACCACGAGCGCAGCGAACGCATCGTCGGCTTCGGCTTCGGCGTCGCGGCGATCGTCGCGCTCGCCCTCGGCTACCTGGCGATGCCGTCGTTCGCGGTGCCGGTGCTGTTCGGCGTGATGGGCTTCGTCACCGGCACGGCCGGGCCGTCGCGCGACATCATCGTCAAGCGCGCGGCACCCGACAACGCGACCGGGCGCGTCTACGGCGTCGTCTATTCGGGGCTCGACATCGGCCAGGCCGTCGTCCCGCTCGTCATCGGCCACCTGATGGACCTGCAGATGTTCAGTTCGGTGTTCCTCGCCCTCGCGCTGCTGCAAGGCGTGCTGATCGTGAACGCGTTCAGCGTGCGACGCGTGCGCCGCACCGTGGCGCTGCCGGCGCCGGCCTGAACGGGCGGGAAGAGGGCGATCTACACGCAGCGCCGGTGGCGCGCTATGCAGGTGTCGAGCACTTCTCCCCCGTCGCGCTGCCACCAGTCCGCGGCCGAGAAGATCTCGACCTCGCTGTAGCCGGTGAAACCCTGCCCTTCGACGAGGGCGCGGATCTCCGCGACCTCGATCACGCCGTCGCCCATCATGCCGCGGTCTTCGAGCAGGTCGGTGGTCGGCGTCAGCCAGTCGCAGACGTGAAACGCGAGCAGCCGCTCGCGACCGGCGCGCCCGATCTGCTGCGCGAGCTTCGGATCCCACCAGAGGTGGTAGATCGCTGGCCGCGCAGGCAAGCCCCGGGCCGAGTACCGCGCACCGCGCACAATAGGGCCCCGATCGCCGCCGCGGTCCTCTTCCCGACCCGAGCCTGCCGGAGCCTTCATGCCGCCTGATTCCACCCCGTCCGCCGTGACCTGCGACCTCTGCGATGCCCACAAGAACGACAGCGATGGCGCCTTTCGCGTCCTGCCGCCGGTGTTTCGCGACTTTGGCGCTGTGGCTGCGTTCGCCGGCACCGTCAGCACCGTGAAGTGCTTCGAGGACAACTCGCTCGTCAAGGCGGCGGTCGACTCGGCGGGCGAGGGCCGTGTGCTGGTCGTCGATGGCGGCGCGTCGCTGCGGCGCGCGCTGGTCGGCGGCAACCTCGCCGCTGCAGCCGCGCGCAACGGCTGGGCCGGGCTCGTGATCGACGGCTGCGTCAGGGACGTTGCCGAGCTCGCGGCGTGCAAGGTCGGCATCCGGGCGCTCGCCTGCATCCCGCTGCCGACCGAAAAGCGCGGCGAAGGCGAGCGCGATGTGCCGGTCCGGATCCAGGGCGTGTGGGTGCGGCCGGGCGATCGCCTCGTCGCCGACGCCGACGGC
>CAZVNC010000561.1:0-2141 GCA_964628305.1 uncultured Ideonella sp. | reverse complement strand
CCCGCTCGGCCAATCCCGCGCTCGGCCTGCTCGAGGCCGTCGTGGCCCGGCAGGCCGCCCTGATCGCGCAGTGGATGAACGTCGGCTTCATCCACGGCGTGATGAACACCGACAACATGACGATCTCGGGCGAGGCGATCGACTACGGCCCCTGCGCCTTCGTCGAGGCCTACGACCCGGCAGCCGTCTTCAGCAGCATCGATCACGGCGGGCGCTACGCCTTCGGCAACCAGGCGCGCATCGCACGCTGGAACATCGCCCGCTTCGCCGAGGCGCTGCTGCCGCTGCTCGCCGGCGACATCGACGACGCCGCCGCTGTCGAGCGTGCCGCCGGGCCGGCGAGGCAGATCATCGAAGCCTTCGCCGGCTGGCACGAGACGGCGCTGCGCGCCGGGCAGCGCGCCAAGCTCGGCCTGGCCGACGCGACGTCGGACGCCGCGATCGACTCCTTGGTGCAGGACTGGCTCGCGCTGCTGCACGCACAGCGGGTCGATTTCACGCTCGCCTGGCGCCGCCTCGCCGACGCCGCGGCGGGCGACGCCGAGCCGCTGCGCGCGCTGTTCGCCGACCCGGCGCCGCTCGCCGAATGGTTGGCGCGCTGGCGGCTGGCGTTGCGTCCCGATGCGCCGGCGTCGATGCGCCGCGCAAGCCCGTGGATCATCGCGCGCAACCAGCGCGTCGAGGAGGCGCTCGCCGCGGCGTCGGACGAAGACGACCTCGCGCCGTTCGAAGGTTTGCTCGCCGCGCTGCGCAGGCCCTTCGACGAAGCGCCCGACCTCGCGCGCTACGCCGAGCCGGCGCCGGCCGATGTCACCGCCGCCTATCAAACCTTCTGCGGAACGTGAGACGCCGCGAGGCCGGGATCACACCATGACCGACACAATCGTCTCTGCCGCCGACCCTCGCCCGCCGCGCTTCTCGCGCGAGGAGTGGGACGCGCGCGTGCAACTCGCTGCTGCCTACCGCATCGTCGATCACCTCGGCTGGGGCGAGCTGATCTACAACCACATTTCGCTGCGCGTGCCCGGCACCGAGCCGCACTTCCTGATCAACCCGTTCGGGCTGCACTACCGCGAGGTGCGGGCGTCGAATCTCGTCAAGGTCGATGTGCGCGGCAACATCATTGGCCACAGCGACTGGCCGATCAACCCGGCGGGCTTCACCTTCCACGGCAAGATCCACGAGCGGCTGCAGGGCGCGCACTGCGTGATGCACGTCCACACGACGCCGACGATGGCGGTGTGCTGCCTCGAAGACGGCCTGTCGTACACCAACTTCTACGCCGCGCAGCTCTACGGCAAGGTCGCGTACCACGAGTTCGAGGGCATCACGGTGCACGCCGACGAGGGCGAGCGCATCCTCGCCAGTGCTGGCGGCAAGCCGGTGCTGATGCTGCGCAACCACGGCCCGGTGACGATCGGCGCCACGCTGCCGCAATGCCTGGCGCTGATGTGGCTGGTGCAGCGCGCCTGCGAAGTCCAGCTCGCGACGCTCGCGATGGGCCGGCCGCGCGCGATCGCGCAGCCCGTGCTCGAAGCCTGCGTGCGCGACTCGCTGCAGTTCAACGCGCGCTACGGTGCGGGGCAGGACAGCTTCGACGCACTGCAGCGCCTGGTCGACCGCATCGATCCGACGTATCGCAGTTGAGCCGCCGCGCGGCGCGGCCGATCCCGGACGATCGCTTCGCGACGCGCGTCGGGGCGCCGCACCGGGCCGCTTCCTACAATCGGCAGCACTCGAGACGGCCGGGAGCCAACGAATGAACACCTCCGCATCCCACACCAAGGACCATTCGCTCGGCCACCTGGCCCTGGCTGACAAGGCCGAGATCCTGTCCCAGGCGCTGCCCTACATCCGCAGGTTCCACGGCAAGACGATCGTCGTCAAGTACGGCGGCAACGCGATGACCGACCCCGAGCTGCAGCAGGATTTCGCCGAGGACGTCGTGCTGCTGAAGCTCGTCGGCATGAACCCGGTCGTCGTCCACGGCGGCGGGCCGCAGATCGAGGAGGCGCTGTCGCGGCTTGGCAAGAAGGGCAGCTTCATCCAGGGCATGCGCGTGACGGACGCCGAGACGATGGAGGTCGTCGAGTGGGTGCTCGCCGGGCAGGTGCAGCAAGACATCGTCGGCCTGATCAACG
>CAZVNC010000560.1:1506-2150 GCA_964628305.1 uncultured Ideonella sp. | reverse complement strand
TCGCCCGCAAGCTCTACCCGAACGTCGACTTCTACTCGGGCATCGTGCAGCGCGCGATCGGCATTCCGGTGCCGCTGTTCACGGCGATCTTCGCGCTCGCGCGCACCGTCGGCTGGATCGCGCAATTGAACGAGATGATCGGCGATCCCGAGTACAAGATCGGCCGCCCGCGCCAGCTCTACAGCGGCGCGAAGACGCGCGCCGTGGTTCCGCTCGCCGAGCGCGGCTGACGGCTTAGGCGCTCTTTCGCGGCCGCGGCGGCGCCGCTGCAGCGAGCCCGTTGCGAAAGTGTGCCTGGCTCAACGCCGCCGCGCGATCCGCGTCGCGGCGCTTCAGTGCCGACATCAGCGCACGGTGCTCGGCGAGTGCTTCGGCGATGCGCCCCTCGCGAAACAGCGAGTGGTGGCGGTTGAGCTTCATCACCTTGCGCAGATCGAGCACGATCTGGTTGCGCCAGCGGTTGCCGGCGATCGCGAGAATGCGCAGGTGAAACGCCTCATTCAGGCCGAAGAACGCCTCGTGGTCGCCGGCCGCGGCCTCGAGTTGCGCGTGCATCGCCGCCAGTTCGGCCAACTCGGCGGCCGTCGCGCTGCGTGCGGCGTCGGCGACCGCGTCGCTCTCCAGCAGGCCGAGCAGATGATAGA
>CAZVNC010000560.1:0-1496 GCA_964628305.1 uncultured Ideonella sp. | reverse complement strand
CGGTCACGTCGCGCTCCGACATCTCGGTGACGTAGGCGCCGCGGCGCGGCTTCATCGTCACCAGCCCCTCGACTGCGAGCACCTTGAGCGCCTCGCGCAGCGGCGTGCGGCTGATGCCGAACTCGGCCGCAAGGCCCTGCTCGTCGATCCAGGCGCCGGGTTGCAGAATGCGGGCGAAGATCTGCTCGCGCACCCGCTCGGCCACCTCGAGGTAGAGCGCGCGACGCTCGAGCGGCGCGGGAGGGGCTGGAGTCGTGCTCACGGGCGGGGTCGATCTGGAGGGCGCGGCGCGTCAGTTCGGCGTCGGGTTTGAATTTATAATTATGCATGATGCGGCGGGCGCGGCAAGCGCCGGAGGAGACAGGCCATGAATGCGAGCACCGAAGTCAAAGGCAAGCCGGACGCCATTCTCGATGCGTGGCGCAAGGCCGCCGCCAAGGCCGCACCGGGCGGCGATCTAGCGGCGCTCGACTGGCACACGCCCGAAGGCATCGTCGTCAAGCCGCTCTACACCGCGGCGGACACCGCGGGCCTCCCGAACGCCGACACCTTGCCCGGCTTCGCGCCTTTCGTGCGCGGCCCGCAGGCGACGATGTACGCGGTGCGGCCGTGGACGATCCGCCAGTACGCGGGCTTCTCGACCGCCGAGGAGAGCAACGCCTTCTATCGCCAGGCGCTTGCCGGCGGCGCGCAGGGTATCTCGGTCGCGTTCGACCTCGCCACGCACCGCGGCTACGACAGCGACCACCCGCGCGTGACGGGCGACGTCGGCAAGGCGGGCGTCGCGATCGATTCGGTGGAGGACATGAAGATACTGTTCGACGGCATCGCGCTCGACCGGGTCAGCGTCTCGATGACGATGAACGGCGCCGTGCTGCCGGTGCTCGCAAGCTACATCGTCGCCGCCGAGGAGCAGGGCGTGAGCCAGGCGCAGTTGTCGGGGACCATCCAGAACGACATCCTGAAGGAGTTCATGGTCCGCAACACCTACATCTACCCGCCCGCGCCGAGCATGCGCATCGTCGGCGACATCATCGAGTACACGGCCTCGCACATGCCGAAGTTCAACTCGATCTCGATCTCCGGCTACCACATGCAGGAGGCGGGCGCGAACCAGGCGCTCGAACTCGCGTTCACGCTTGCCGACGGCAAGGAGTACGTGAAGACCGCCATCGAGCAGGGGCTCGATGTCGACGATTTCGCGCCGCGGCTGTCGTTCTTCTGGGCGATCGGCATGAACTTCTATCTCGAGATCGCGAAGATGCGCGCGGCGCGCCTGCTGTGGTGCCGGATCATGCAGGAGGCCGGCGCGAAGCAGGCCAAGAGCCTGATGCTGCGCACCCACTGCCAGACCTCGGGCTGGAGCCTGACCGAGCAGGACCCGTACAACAACATCGTGCGCACGACGGTCGAGGCGCTGGCCGCCGATTTCGGCGGCACGAAAAGCCTGCACACCAACAGCTTCGACGAGGCGATCGCACTGCCGACCGAGTTCA
>CAZVNC010000559.1:0-2155 GCA_964628305.1 uncultured Ideonella sp. | reverse complement strand
CACGGTGCGCAGCGTCGACCTTTCCGAAATCGAAAAAGCCGGCGGCAGCTTGCGCTGCTGCGTCGCGGAGATCTTCTGATGACTGCTTCCGTTCCGTTCGTCGCCCACAAGTTCGGCGGTTCCTCGATGCGCGATGCCGAACGCATCGCCCAGGTCGCCGCCATTCTCGCCGCGCGCGAAGGCGAGCCGCAGGTCGTCGTCGTCTCGGCCATGCAGGGCGTCACCGATGCGCTGATCGCGCTCGCGAACGGCGCCGCCGCGCGCAGCGAGCTATGGCGCGACGCACTTTCGCAATTGCGCGAACGCCACCTCACCGCCGCCCTCGCCCTGCTCGGCGCCCGGGCCGAACCCACGGTCGAATGGCTGGAACGCGAATTCGCCGATCTCGCCGACGTGCTGCACGCACTCGCCCTGCTCGGCACGCCCTCGCGCGAAGCGCTGGACCTGGTGCAAGGCCTCGGCGAAGTGTGGTCGTCGCGCCTGCTGTCCGAACATTTCAAGGTGCGCGGCGACGCCGCCGTCTGGTGCGATGCGCGCGAGGTGTTGCGGGTGCGCGCCGAAGAACTCGGCGTGATGGTCGACTGGCCGGCATCGCAGGCGCACTTCGATACCTTCCGCGATCGTCATCCGTCCGCGCGTTACGTCGTCACCGGCTTCGTCGCGCGCGACGGCGAAGGTCGCGCCACGACCCTGGGCCGCAACGGCTCGGACTATTCGGGCGCCATCTTCGGCGCCCTCGCCGACGCCGCCGAAGTCCACATCTGGACCGATGTCGACGGCGTCTACAGCGCCGACCCGCGCGCCGTGCCGGAAGCGGTGCTGATCCCGGAACTGAGTTATCACGAGGCCTGCGAACTCGCCTACTTCGGCGCCAAGGTCATCCATCCGCAGACGATGGCGCCGGCGATCGAACGGCAGATCCCGATCTACATCCGCAACACCTTCAACCCGGCCCATCGCGGCTCGCGGATCAGCGCCGAACGGTCGCTGGAACCGCCGGTGAAAGGCGTCAGCGCGTTCGGCGGCCTGGCCATCCTCAACGTCGAAGGCGCCGGCATGATCGGCGTTCCCGGCACTGCCGAACGCGTGTTCGGCGCGCTGCGCCACGGCGGCATCTCGGTGGTGATGATTTCGCAGGGATCGAGCGAACACTCGATCTGCTGCGTGGTGCGCGAAGCCGAAGTCGATCGCGCCGAACGCCTGCTCGACGACGCCTTCCGCCGCGAACTCGATCGCGGCCTGATCGAACGCATCGCCATCACCCGCGCAATCAGCGTGCTCGCCGTCGTCGGCGACGGCATGGCCGGCCATCCGGGCACGGCCGCGCGCCTGTTCGACCAACTCGGTCGCGGCCGCATCAACGTGCGCGCCATCGCCCAGGGCGCGAGCGAACGCAACATCTCGGTCGCCATCGATTCGGCCGACGCCGCACGGGCATTGCGCGCCGTGCACGCCGGCTTCTACCTGTCGGCGCAGACGATTTCCGTCGGCGTGATCGGTCCGGGCAATGTCGGTGCGGTGCTGATCGAACAATTGCGCGAAGCCGCACCGCGCCTGCGCGAACAGTTCGGCATCGACCTGCGCGTACGCGCCATCGCCGGCAGCCGCAAGATCGCGGTGTCGGAATCCGGCATCGACCTCGCCCACTGGCGCGACGCCTACGCACAGGCCGGCGATGGCGATCTCGACGCCTTCGCGAAACAGGTGCATGCCTCGCATCTGCCGCATGCGTTGATCGCCGATTGCTCGGCGTCGCCGCTGGTGGCCGCGCAATATCCGAAATGGCTGGCGCAGGGCATCCATATCGTGACGCCGAACAAGCAGGCGGGCAGCGGGCCGATCGCGCGGTATCGCGAGATCCAGACCAACGCCCGCGAATCCGGCGCGCGCTTCCGTTACGAAGCCACGGTCGGCGCGGGACTGCCGATCATCTCGACGTTGCGCGATCTGATCGACACCGGCGACCGCATCGAGCGCATCGAAGGCATGTTCTCGGGCACGCTGGCCTTCCTGTTCAACCGTTTCGACGGCACCCAGCCGTTCTCGGAACGGGTGCGCGAAGCCAAGCGACTCGGCTACACCGAACCCGACCCGCGCGACGACCTCGACGGCAAGGACGTGGCGCGCAAGCTCGTGATCCTTGCGCGCGAACTCG
>CAZVNC010000558.1:0-2170 GCA_964628305.1 uncultured Ideonella sp. | reverse complement strand
TCAGGTAAATCGTGCCGCCGCGCACGGGATTGCCGGCGCCGAAATCCTGCGCCCGCTTCGGGTCGATCAGCCTCGCGCGCGATGCGAGGTAGGCGGAGGCTAGCATCTGCGCCGGGGTGACCTGCATCGCCGCCGGTTCGGCGACGAAGCGGTAGACGTCGGCAAACGCGAGCTTCATCGCCTCGATCTGCAGGTGCTGCGACGCCGCGCCGTCGACCGCCATCGAGGCAAGGTCGAAATGCGACAGGATGCCGAGCGCGATCAGCGCGGCGATGCCCTGCCCGTTGGGCGGGATCTCGTGCAGCGTGTGGCCGCGGTAGTCGTTCGCGAGCGGCGTGACCCATTCGGGCGCATAGGCGGCGAAGTCGGCGGCCGTCATCGCGCCGCCGTGGGCGCGCGCATGGGCGGCAGCGGCGGCCGCAATCTCGCCGCGATAGAAGGCATCGCCATCGCTTGCGGCGATCGCCTCGAGGGCACGCGCCGCCGCCTCGAAGGCGAAACGTTCCCCGACCCGCGGCGCGCGCCCGTGCGGCATGAAGGTCTGCGCATAGCCCGGCTGATCGGCAAGCAGTTCGGCCGCGGCGGCCCATTTCTGCTGCACGATGACGGGCACCGCATAGCCGCGCCGGGCGATCTCGATCGCCGGCTGCATCAGGTCGGCGAACGCCAGCTTGCCGAACTTCCGGCTGAGCGCGACCCAGCCGCCGATGGCGCCGGGCACCGTCACCGAATCCCAGCCGCGCATCGGCGGCGACGGCGCGTCGGCGCCGTATTTGTGGCGGAAGTACTGCGCCGTCCACGCTGCCGGCGCCGGGCCGGAGGCATTCAGCCCGTGCAGCGCCTGGCCGTCCCACAGGATGCAGAAGGCGTCGCTGCCGAGACCGTTGCTGACCGGTTCGACGATCGTCATCGCCGCCGCCGCGGCGACCGCCGCATCGACCGCGTTGCCGCCGGCGAGCAGCATGCGCAGCCCCGCCTGCGCGGCCAGCGGATGCGAGGTGGCGACGACGTTGCGGCCGAACACCGGCATCCGCGTGCTCGGGTAGCCCTGTGTCCAATCGAAGTTCGAAACGATGCGGCTTCCTTGTCGACGTTGCGCGCCACGGCGGGCGCGTCAGTCCAGATGCAGGCCGGCGCGCGCGTGCAGCCGCCGGATGCCCCACCAGACGGCGAGCGCGATGAACGGGATCGACGACGCGACGGCCACATCGGGCGAAACGCCAAGTCCTGCCGCCTTCGCGCCCTTGGCGAGATAGCCGACGAGTCCGGCGCCATAGTAGGTGACGGCGGCGACCGACAGCCCCTCGACCGCGCTTTGCAACAGCAGTTGCGCACGCTGGCGCCGGTTCATCGCGTCGAGCAGGGCCTGGCTGCTGCGCTGCTGCTCGATCTCGACGCGCGTGCGCAGCAGGTTGCTCGTGCGCGAGATGCGCTCCGACAGCGCCTGCTGGCGGCGCGCCGCCCAGACGCAGGTCTGCATCGCCGGCGCGAGGCGGCGGTCGAGGAATTCGGCGAGCGTCTGCAGGCCCGCATGGCGAACCTCGCGCAACTCCGCGAGGCGCCACTGCACCAGTTCGAAGTACGCCGAGCTTGCCGAGAAGCGGGCATGGGTGCGCGCGTACAGGCTCTCGACGCGTCCGGCGAGCTGCGTCAACTGGCGCAACAGCGCAGGCTCCTCGTCGCGCGCCGCGCTGCGTATCTCGGCGGCGACCTGCGCCAGGTCGCGCTCGGCGTCGCCGAGCGTGGCCGCGACTTCGCGCGCCACCGGCAGGCCGAGCAACGCCGTCATCCGGTAGGTCTCGATCTCGAGCAGGCGCTGCACCGTGCGTCCGAGGCGCTGCGCGCTCAGCACCCCGACGCACAGCAACTGGAGCGCGTGGCCGTCGCCGTGCAGCCGGAAGTCGGTGTAGACCTGCGCCTGGCCGTCGGCGATGGCGGCGCCGACAAGGCTGTTCTCGTCGAGCAGCGTGCGCGCCAGCGCTTCGCCGGCGGCGGCGTCGCACTGCGCGACGAGCATGCGCAGGCCGACGATCCATTCGCCCGGCATCGCATCGAGCCAGGCAGCCGGCGGCTCGCGCGGCACTGCCGGCTCGAACGTCGTCGCCGACTCCTGCAGCGTGTGCCAGAACGTGTAGGTCTGGAACTCGGTGTGCGCCTCCCAGCGCAGGTG
>CAZVNC010000557.1:0-2171 GCA_964628305.1 uncultured Ideonella sp. | reverse complement strand
CGGCGCAATGGTGGACGCCGGTGACGACCGCAAGTGTTGCGGCAGCAACCGCCGATGCGGTCGATGCAACGCCCCGGCCGGCGCCGGGGCCGGTCGCGGTGCCGCCCGAGCAGTGGGACGCGCCCGATTCGACCCACGGCGAGACGACCGCGAGCCCGCGCCTGCTCGAACCGGTGGCGTCGGTGCCGCCGGCGGTGCAGAGCGAGCGCGAGATGTCGGTCGATGAGTTGATTGACCTCGAGCAGCAGGCCGACTTCTTCGTCGTCCTCGGCCAGGACGATGCCGCGATCGAGCTGCTGATGGGCAATCTGCGCAGCAGCGGCGGCACGAGCCCGCTGCCGTATCTGAAGCTGCTCGAGATCTATCGCCGGCTGAACGACCGCGAGGCCTACGAGCGCGCGCGCGACAAGTTCAACCGCCGCTTCAACGCCCATGCGCCCGACTGGGATGCCGATCTGCAGGCAGGCCGCTCGCTCGAGGACTACGCGCCGGTCGTCGCAAGGCTGCAGTCGCTGTGGGCCTCGCCCGGTCTGGCGATGCGCGCACTGGAAACCTCGCTCTTCCGGCGCGACGCTTCCGCATCGACTTTCGATCTGCCGGCCTATCGCGAGTTGCTGTTCCTTTATTCCGTCGCCCGAGACTTGTCCGAGCAGGAGGCGAAGCCGGCGAATGTCGACGTGCTGCTGCCGTTCGACGCCGAGGAGTCGGGCTCCGGCACGTTCACGCAGTTGCACCCGACGCGGCCGATGCCGATCGCGGCCGACGCCTACACGACGCAGGTGGACGTCGACATTACGAGCCTGGACGCCGGCCCTTCGGCGGCGGGTGAGCGGCCGTCCCAATTCCTGAGCGACTTCGGCACGACGTCGGGCGACGTGCACGTGCCGATCGAGCGGTTCGCGGCCTCGCGTTGAACGCGCTGCAGCAAGGCTCAGATCTTCTTGAGCCGCTCGATCGCAAGGGCCAGCGTTTCATCCTTCTTCGCGAAGCAAAGGCGCGCGATGCGCTGCTCGAAGCCGTCGCGGTAGAACGCCGACAGCGGGATCGCGGCGACGCCGATCTCGACCGTCAGCCATTCGCAGAACGCGGTCTCGGCGAGGTCGCTGACGGCCGAGTAGTCGACGCACTGGAAGTAGCTGCCGGCGCTCGGCAGCGCGCGCAGCCGGGTCGCCGCGAGGCCGGCGCGAAACAGGTCGCGCTTGCGCTGGTAGAAGTCGGCGAGTCCGAGGTAGGGCGCCGGGTCGGCCATGTAGTGCGCGAGCGCATGCTGCACCGGCGTGTTGACGGTGAAGACGTTGAACTGGTGCACCTTGCGCAGTTCCGCCGTCAGCGGCGCCGGCGCGGCGACGTAGCCGACCTTCCAGCCCGTCACGTGATACGTCTTGCCGAAGCTCGAGACGACGAAGCTGCGCGCGGCAAGCTCCGGGTGGCGGCAGACGCTTTCGTGGCGCGCACCGTCGTAGACCATGTGTTCGTAGACCTCGTCGGCGACGACGATCACGCCGGTCGGCCGCAGCAGGTCGGCCAGGCGCTGCATGTCGGCCGCGCTCCAGATGCTGGCGCTCGGGTTGTGCGGCGTGTTGACGATGATCGCGCGGGTGCGCGGCGTCAGTGCGGCGGCGATGGCGTCGAAGTTCGGCCGGAACGTGCCCGCATCGAGCGGCACGTGCACCGTCTTGCCGCCGGCCAGCACGATGTTGGGCTCGTAGCTGTCGTAGGCCGGTTCGAGCACGATCACCTCGTCGCCCGGATGGACGACGGCGAGGATCACGCTCAGGATCGCCTGCGTCGCGCCGGCGGTGATCGTTATCTCGTCGGCGGCGTCGTAGCGCTGGCCGTAGAGCGCGGCGATCTTGGCAGCGACCGCCTCGCGCAACTGCGGCACGCCGGCCATCGGCGGGTACTGGTTGAGTCCGCGGCGCATCGCGTCGCCAACCGCCGCGGGCAGTTTCGGGTCGCAGTCGAAATCCGGAAAGCCCTGGCCGAGGTTGACCGCACCATGCTGCTGCGCGAGCGCCGACATGACGCTGAAGATCGTCGTGCCGACGCGCGGCAGGCGGCTCTCGATCCGGGGCGGCGGCTGAACGAATGCGGAATCGGCGGACATGGTGCTCAAAGTTCGTAGTCGGCGCTCGCGTCCCCGCTTATCGCGCGCTGTATCAGCGTGCGCG
>CAZVNC010000556.1:0-2176 GCA_964628305.1 uncultured Ideonella sp. | reverse complement strand
CGCAGTCATCGGTTCAACCCTTGAGCTCGTCGAGATCCTCGACGTTGATCGTGCTTCGGTTGCGGAACAGCACGACGAGGATCGCGAGGCCGATCGCGGCCTCGGCCGCGGCGACAGTGAGGATGAAGAAGACGAACACCTGCCCGTCCATCTGGCCGAGGAAGTGCGAGAAGGCGATGAAGTTGGTGTTGACGGCGAGCAGCATCAGCTCGATCGCCATCAGCAGCACGATCAGGTTCTTGCGATTGAGGAAGATGCCGATCACCGACAGCGCGAACAGCACCGCGCCGAGCGCCAGATAGTGCCCGAGGGTGACGGGGCCGAGCGCCGTCATGGCTGAGCTCCGGTGGCCCGCGCGGCCGCGGCCGGCGCCTCGATCGCCGGCTCGACGCTCACGATGCGCAGGCGATCGGCCTTCTTCGCGAGGATCTGTTCGGCCGGCACCTGCGACTTGGCGTCCTTGCGGCCGCGCAGCGTCAGCGCGATCGCGGCGATGATCGCGACCAGCAGCAGCACCGACGCCACCTCGAGCGGATAGATGTAGTTCGTGTACATCTCGATGCCGAGCAGCTTGGTGTTGCCGAGCTCGATCGCCTGCGCGCTCGCCGCCGGCGCCTCGGCGAGATCGAAGCCGACGAGCAGCACCGCGGCCATCTCGAGCGCGACGATGACGCCGATGAACGCCGCGAGCGGGAAGTGGCGCCAGAACCCGGCGCGCATCGCGTCGAGGTTGATGTCGAGCATCATGACGACGAACAGGAACAGCACCATCACCGCGCCGACATAGACGAGCACGAGTGCGATGGCGAGGAACTCGGCCTTCAGCAGCATCCACACGCAGGCTGCGTTGAAGAACGCAAGCATGAGGAAGAGCACGGCATGCACCGTGCTGCGCGCGGTGATGACGCGAAAGGCCGCGAACACCAGAACGGCCGAGAAGGCGTAGAAGAGTGCGGTGATGGTCGTCATGTCGTGCTTGCGCGTCTCGCCCGAGTCGCCGCGGCCGCAGGCCGCGGGCGGTCAGCGGTACTTCGCGTCAGCCTCCCGGTTGGCTGCGATCTCCCGCTCGTAGCGGTCGCCGACGGCGAGCAGCATGTCCTTCGTGTAGTAAAGGTCGCCGCGCTTCTCGCCGTGGTATTCGAAGATGTGGCTCTCGACGATCGAGTCGGTCGGGCAGCTTTCCTCGCAGAAGCCGCAGAAGATGCACTTCGCGAGGTCGATGTCGTAGCGCGTCGTGCGCCGTGTGCCGTCGGCGCGCTGGTCGGATTCGATCGTGATCGCGAGCGCCGGGCAGATCGCCTCGCACAGCTTGCAGGCGATGCAGCGCTCCTCGCCGTTCTCGTAGCGGCGCAAGGCGTGCAGGCCGCGAAAGCGCGGCGACAGCGGCGTCTTCTCCTCGGGGAACTGGACCGTGATGTGCGGCGACAGGAAGTGCCGGCCGGTGACCGCCAGGCCCTTCCAGAGCTCGGCGAGCATCAGGCTCGACAACACGTTCTTGATCGATGCGGCGGCAGACATGTGCAGGCTCACTTCCAGATGTTCCACGGCGACTGGATCCACAGCCCGACGACGACCAGCCAGACAAGCGTGATCGGGATGAAGACCTTCCAGCCCAGGCGCATGATCTGGTCGTAGCGAAAGCGCGGGAAGGTCGAGCGGATCCAGAGGAACATGGTGACGACGACGAAGGTCTTGATGCCAAGCCAGATCCAGCCCGGAATCCAGTTGAAGACCGCGCTGTCGATCGGCGACAGCCAGCCGCCGAGAAAGAGCGTCACCGCGATGATCGAGACCAGGATCATGTTGGCGTACTCGGCGAGGAAGAACATCGCGAACGCCATCCCCGAGTACTCGATCATGTGCCCGGCGACGATCTCCGATTCGCCCTCGACGACGTCGAACGGATGGCGGTTCGTCTCGGCCAGCCCCGAGATGAAGTAGACGAGGAAGATCGGCAGCAGCGGCAGCCAGTTCCACGACAGGAAGTTCAGGCCGCGGTCGGCGAACCAGCCCCGGTCCTGGCCGAGCACGATCTCGGTCATGTTCAAGGTGCCGCTGACCATCACGACGACGACCAGCGCGAAGCCCATCGCGATCTCGTAGCTGACCATCTGCGCCGACGCGCGCAGCGCGCCGAGGAAGGCGTACTTCGAGTTGGAGGCCCAGCCGGCGATGA
>CAZVNC010000555.1:0-2178 GCA_964628305.1 uncultured Ideonella sp. | reverse complement strand
CGGTGATGCTGCACCGCGCGATCGTCGGCAGCCTCGAGCGCTTCATCGGGATCCTGATCGAACAGCACGCCGGCGCGCTGCCGGCCTGGCTCGCGCCGCTCCAGGTGGTGGTCGCCAACATCACCGACCAGCAGTCCGGCTACGCGATCAGCGTCGCGAAAATGCTTCAAAAACAAGGAGTTAGAGTCGCAACCGATTTGCGCAACGAGAAGGTGGGCTATAAAATACGCGAGCACGCCGTGCAGAAGGTTCCGTACATCCTGGTCGTCGGCGACAAGGAGAAGGCGAACGGAACCGTTGCGGTGCGCGCCCGTGGCAATCTGGATCTGGGTGTGATGACGCTGGACGACTTCGCGCAAAAGCTGGTCGGAGACATCGCATCGCGAAGCTGATCCTGCCGTTGCTCGGCGGGTGCGTGCCGTTTCAGAGCTGGGGTTCGGCGCCTTCGAGCCCGTTGAAAGGTAGAGACCATCGCTACTTCTTTTGCTGACCGTCGCACTCCCAACGTCGAGCGCAAGCACCGCCTGAACCGCGAGATCATGGCGCCCGAAGTCCGGTTGAACGGCGTCGAAAACGAAGCCCTCGGCATCGTGAGTATCTCGGAAGCGCTGCGCATGGCAGGCGAACTCGACGTCGATCTGGTCGAGATCGCGGCTGCCGCCGACCCCCCGGTCTGCCGTCTGATGGACTACGGCAAGTTCAAGTACCAGGAGCAGAAGCGCGCCGCCGAGGCGAAGGCCAAGCAAAAGGTCATCGAAATCAAGGAAGTGAAGTTCCGCCCCGGGACGGACGAGGGCGACTACGCGATCAAGATGCGCAACCTGCGCCGCTTCATTGGCGAGGACGGCGACAAGGGCAAGGTCACGCTGCGCTATCGGGGCCGCGAGATCACGCACCAGGAGATCGGCATGCGTCTGCTCGAACGCATCCGCGACGAGTTGGCCGATATCTCGGTCGTCGAGCACATGCCCAAGCTCGAAGGCCGCCAGATGGTGATGGTGCTCGGGCCGAAGCGCAAGAACTGAAGAGCGCGGGAGAGTTTTATCGAAGTTTCGACGCCGGGGTCTGGTCGCCCAGGCGTTGCAAGAAGCCTCTGCAGGCTTACAAGACCGTGATGGAATCACGGGCGCCTGCAGGAGCAACCTAGAAGGAGCAGTCATGCCCAAGATGAAGACCAAGAAGAGCGCTGCGAAGCGTTTTCGCGTGCGTCCGGGAGGCACCGTCAAGCGGGGCCAGGCGTTCAAGCGCCATATCCTGACGAAGAAGTCCACCAAGAACAAGCGCCATCTGCGTGGCGCGACCGCGGTGCACGAGACCAACATGGGCCACATGGCGCAGATGCTGCCATTTGCCGGCCTGTGAATCGCCTCCAACGTACCAAGGAGAACAAGTCATGTCCCGCGTAAAACGTGGAGTGACGGCGCACGCCCGTCACAAGAAGATCCTCGCCCTCGCCAAGGGCTATCGAGGCCGCCGCAAGAATGTCTATCGCATCGCCAAGCAGGCGGTGATGCGCGCCGGCCAGTACGCCTACCGTGACCGCCGCACGAAGAAGCGCGTGTTCCGCAATCTGTGGATCGCGCGCATCAACGCGGCGTCGCGCGGGCTCGGCCTCTCCTACAGCAAGTTCATGGCCGGCCTGAAGAAGGCACAGGTCGAGATCGACCGCAAGGTGCTGGCCGACATGGCCGTCAACGACCCGGCTGCATTCGGCAGCATCGTCGAGAAGGCGCGCGCCCAACTGAGCTGATCCGCAGCGCTCGTGCCATGCCGTGCGCGGCATGGCGCGTCCGCCGCACCTTCGAACGGCCATCCGCCGCAGGAGGGACAAGCACTCCGAGGCCGCCGACCGAAGCGGCCTTTTTTCTGCCCGATGACGGTCTCGACGACGACGCCATGAACGATCTGGACACACTGCTGCTCTCGGCGCAGGACGAGTTCGCGAAAGCGGCGACGCCCGCCGAGCTCGAGAACGCGAAGGCCCGCTACCTCGGCAAGGCCGGACGGCTGACCGATCTGCTCAAGGGCCTTGCGGCGCTCGACGCGGCGCAGAAGAAGACGCGCGGCGCCGAGATCAACGCCGCCAAGCAGCGCGTCGAGACGGCGCTCAATGCGCGCCGCAAGGCGCTCGCCGACGCCGAACTCGAGCGCCAGTTGCAGGCCGACGCGCTGGACGTG
>CAZVNC010000554.1:0-2179 GCA_964628305.1 uncultured Ideonella sp. | reverse complement strand
CTGTCGGCCGAGACTGCGGCCGGCAAGTACCCGGTCGAGACGATCACGCAGATGGCCGCGATCGCCCTCGAGGCCGAGGCGGCGGATGACGCCAGCATCGAGACCGATTTCACCAACAAGCGCTTCGGCCGGATCGACCAGTCGATCGCGATGGGCGCCCTCTTCACCGCGCACCACCTCGGCTGCAAGGCGATCCTCGCGCTGACCGAGTCGGGCTCGACGGCGCTGTGGATGAGCCGGCACAACATCAAGGTGCCGATCTACGGCCTGACGACGCAGCTTGTGTCGCAGCGCAAGATGGCGCTCTACCGCAACGTACGTCCGCTGCTGATGCCGGCGCTCGCCGATCGCGACGAGGCGCTCGCGCGTGCCGAATCGCTGCTCGTCGAGCTCGGCGTCCTGAAGCGCGGCGACACCTACGCGATCACCTGCGGCGAGCCGATGGGCCATCCGGGCGGCACCAACATGCTCAAGGTGTGCCGGGTCGGCGGCTAAAGCCGACCGCTATCGCCGCCAACAACCGCAATCGACCGCCATGGCACTGAGCGTAGACGACATCCGCGCCGCGGCGCAGCGCCTCGCCGGGCACGTCCTCGAGACGCCGTGCCTGGCGTCTCGCACGCTCGGCGAACTCGCTGGCTGCAAGGTCTTCCTCAAGTTCGAGAACCATCAGTTCACGGCGTCGTTCAAGGAGCGCGGCGCGCTCAGCAAGATCGCGCAGCTGACGCCCACGGAGCGCGCGCGCGGCGTGCTCGCGGTGTCGGCCGGCAATCATGCGCAAGGCGTTGCGTATCACGCGCAGCGCCTGGACATCCCGGCGACCATCGTCATGCCGCGCTTTGCCCCGGCGGTGAAGGTCGAGCGCACGCGCGGCTTCGGCGCGACCGTCGTGCTCGAAGGCGACACCTTCGACGATGCACGCAAGCACGGCATGGCGCTCGCCGCCGAGCGCGGCCTGACGCTGGTGCATCCGTACGACGACCTCGCCGTGATCGCCGGCCAGGGCACGATCGGCTTGGAGATGCTAGCCCAGCAGCCGGCGATCGATGTGCTCGTCGTTGCCGTCGGCGGCGGCGGCCTGATCAGCGGCGTCGCGACGGCGGCGCGCGCGCTGCGCCCGGGCATCGAGATCATCGGCGTGCAGACCGAACGCTTTCCGCCGGTCTGGAACGCGGTGCACGGCGAGCAGCGCGAGTGCGCGCGGGCAACGATCGCCGACGGCATCGCCGTCGCGTCGCCCGGCGCGCTGACCGTGCCGTTGATCCTCGAGCGCGTGAACGACGTGCTGCTGGTCTCGGAAGAGGATGTCGAGCAGGCGATCCTGATGCTGCTCGAGATCGAGAAGACGGTCGTCGAGGGTGCGGGCGCGGTGGGCCTGGCGGCACTGATGAAGCACCGGACGCGCTTTGCGGGGCGCAACGTCGGGCTGATCCTGTGCGGCGGCAACATCGAACCGCTCGTCCTCGCCGAGATCATCGAGCGCGGCATGGTGCGCTCGGGACGGCTTGCGCGGCTGCGCCTCGATGTGCGCGACGTGCCGGGCGCGCTCGCCGACATGGCGACCCTGCTCGGCCAGCTCGGCGCGAACATCGACGAGATCCAGCACCAGCGCGCGTTCACGTCGCTGTCGGTCGAGCGGGCGCAGATCGAGGTCGTCGTCCACACCCGCGGCGTCGCGCACATCGACGAAATCCTGGCCGTGCTCTGCGAGCGCGGCTACCGCGCCGAACGCGTCGGCTGACGCACCCCGGACCGTCCGGGCATCGAAGACCGCGCCGTTAGAATCGGCGCGACCTCATGCCTGCGTCGCGGCGTGCCGCGGCGATCCCAGCCCTCTATCCAGCGAGACCCGCCATGTCCCTCGTATCGATGCGCCAGTTGCTCGACCACGCCGCCGAGAACGGCTACGGCATTCCGGCATTCAACGTCAACAATCTCGAGCAGGTGCAGGCCGTGATGAGCGCCGCCGAAGAGGTCGGCGCGCCGGTCATCCTGCAGGCGAGCGCAGGCGCGCGCAAGTACGCCGGCGAGGCTTTCATCAAGCATCTGATCTCGGCCGCGATCGAAACCTGGCCGAACATCCCGCTCGTGATGCACCAGGACCATGGCCAGAGCCCCGCCGTGTGCCAGGGCGCGATCAACCTGGGCTTCAGCTCGGTGATGATGGACGGCTCGCTGC
>CAZVNC010000553.1:0-2189 GCA_964628305.1 uncultured Ideonella sp. | reverse complement strand
GAAGATCATGCCGATCTTGCCGCCCCGGATCGCACGCATGCCCGATTCGGGCAGGGCGAGCAGATCTTCGCCCGCGAGCCGGATCTGGCCCTTCGTGATGCGCCCGTTCTCGGGCAGCAGACGCATCAGCGCGAGCGCCGTCATGCTCTTGCCGCAGCCCGATTCACCGACCAGGCCGACGATCTCGCCGCGGCGCAGCGCAAGGCGCATGCTGTCGATCGCGCGCACGATCCCGACCTCGGAATCGAGCGCAACCTCGATGTCGTCGATTTCAAGCATTTTTTGTCGCCGACAGCAGCTTCTCGCGCAGCTTGCGCGGACGGTACGCACGCGATCGCGGATCGAACGCATCGCGCACGCCGTCGGCGAACAGATTGGCGGCGAGCACGAGCGCGACCATGAAGGCGAACGCGGCGGCGAACGGCCACCAGACGATCGGGTCGCGGCTCATCTCGTTGCGCGAGAAGTTGATCATGCCGCCGAAGCTGTTCATCGACGGATCGACGCCGACCCCGACATACGACAGCACCGCCTCGTACAAGATCAGCGCCGAGAACTCGAGCACGGTGACGATCAGCATCAGGTGCGCGACGTTCGGAAAGATGTGGCGCACCATGATGCGCGAGCTGCTGACGCCGAACGCATTCGCCGCCTGCACGTACTCGAGTTCGCGCAGCTTGAGCGTCTCGCCGCGCAGCAGCCGGCACAGCCCGGGCCAGCCCGTCACGCCGAGCACGATGCACAGCAGGAAGAGCTTCACGTCGGCGCGCTCGACGCCGGTCTCGAACAGGTCCGGATGGGTGTCGATGAAAACCTGCACCATCAGCACGCAGGCGGCGATCAGCAGGATGTTCGGGATCGACGACAGCAGCGTGTAGATGTACTGGATCACCTCGTCGGCCCAGCCCTTCAGGTACCCGGCCATGATGCCGAGCACGACCGCGAACGGCAGCGTCGCGAGCGTGGCGAGCGTGCCGATGACGAACGCGGTGCGTATGCTCTTCAAGGTCTGCAGCAGCACGTCGTTGCCGGTGACGTCGGTGCCGAACGGGTGGTAGTAGCCCATCAGCGAGAAGATGACGCCGCCGAGCGCGCCGAGCCCGGCGAGCGTGACGCCGGCAACGCGCCACGGAATCTGCGTCTCGCCGCGCCAGATCGCGCCCGCCTTCGCCCGCCAGCCCCCCGCGCCCGGCAGCAGCGCGACCACCAGCGCGCACACGATGGCCGCGGCGACGATGCCTTCGATCAGGCCGAAGACGATGCGGCGCGCGACGTCGCCCGCCCACTGCGTGGCCGGATCGGTGAGGTGCGCTCCGCCGTGCAAGAGACGCGGCGCGACGCGCGCGACCTTGCCGTCGACATCCTGCGATTCCTTCGTGAAGCCGACGTAGGCAAGCGGCCGCGAATAGGTCGACTCGCGCGAATCGACCAGATCGCGCAGCACGACATCGAGCAGCGACTGCACGCGCACGTCGTACGCGGGACCGGCCGCGGGCACACCTTTCGCGGGCGGCAGCAGGCTGCGAAAGTGCACGCTGTCGGCGAGCGTCACCAGCAGGCACGCCGCCAGCACCACGCCCGACGCCAGCGCCGCCTTGTCGGCGAACACCTTGCGCCAGGTCGACGCGAGATTCGCCTGCCGGCGCGCATAGAGCACGTAGACGATCAGCGCCAGGATCAGCAGCCAGATCGCGATGTCGGTCCACAGCAGGACGAGCTTGGGCATCGGTCGAAATCTCGCTGTCAGGTCAGCCGCACCCGTGGGTCGGCCCAGGTGTAGGCGATGTCGATCAGGATGTAGGACACGATCGCGAGCACCGAGCCGACGAACACCATCGTGCGCACGATCGCGAAGTCCTGCTTGCTGATCGCCTCGATGACGTAGGCGCCGAGCCCCGGGATGCCGAAGAAGCTCTCGAACACGAGCGAGCCGAGGAACACATACGGCAGGTAGCTGCCGGCGCTCGTGATGATCGGGATCAGCGCGTTGCGCAGCACGTGGCGAAACATCACGACCGTCTCCGACAGGCCCTTGGCGCGCGCGGTGCGCACGTAGTCCTTGCCGATCTCCTCGAGGAACATCGCGCGGTACAGCCGCGCCTCGCTGCCCAGCCGAGCCAGCAGCGACAGCAGGATCGGCAGGATGAGGAACTTGACCGCGTCCAGCCCCGGCGCGTAGCCGTTGATGG
>CAZVNC010000552.1:0-2192 GCA_964628305.1 uncultured Ideonella sp. | reverse complement strand
GGCGCGCGAAGCGCGTAGGGGGTGGTTCATGTCAGCGAAGTATCGACCACGCGGCGCTCCTGATCGAGGAAGGCGGCCGATTGCATCTCGTTCAGGCGCGACACGGTGCGCGGGAACTCATGCACCATCGGACCCACGGTGTAGAGCCCTTCGGGCGGCGTGGCGGCGGACATGATGAGCTTCACGCGCCGGTCGTACAGCACGTCGACGAGCCAGGTGAAGCGCCGCGCCTCGGACGCGAGCCGCGGCGACATCGCGGGCACGTTCGACAGCAGCAGCGTGTGAAAGCGGCTCGCAAGCTCGAGATAGTCGTTCTGCGACCGCGGGCCGCCGCACAGTTGCGCGAAGTCGAACCAGACGACGCCCCCGGCGCGGCGCCGCGAGCGGATCTCGCGATGCTCGATGTGGAGCACCGGGTCGTCATCGCGCACCTCGGCGAGCGACTCGAACGCCTGCTCCATCGCGGCGTCGGCGGCCGGGCCGAGCGGCGTGTGATAGAGCTGCACCAGCCCGAGCGCGCGGCGCCGATAGTCGATGCCGTTGTCGACATCGACGATCTCGAGATTCGCCTTCAGCAGTTCGATCGCGGGCAGGATGCGGTCCCGGTGAAGGCCGTTCGGATAGAGATCGTCGGGATGGAAGTTGGACGTTGTGACCATGCTGACGCGGTTGGCGAACAGTGCGGCGAGCAGGCGGTGCAGGATCATCGCGTCGGTCACGTCGGCGATGTGGAATTCGTCGAAGCAGATCAGCCGGAAGCGCCGCGCGATGCGCCGGCCGAGTTCGTCGAGCGGATCGGCCGTGCCCTTCAGATCCTGCAGTTCGCGGTGCACCTCGCGCATGAACTCGTGAAAGTGCAGGCGCGTCTTGCGCCGCAGCGGCACCTCGCTGAAGAAGCAGTCCATCAGGAAGCTCTTGCCGCGCCCGACGCCGCCGACCATGTAGACGCCGCGCGGGATCGGCGGGTGGCGCAGCAGCTTCGTCACGGCGTTCGAGCGCCGCGCCTTGTAGTCGGCCCATTCGTCGTAGCAGCGCTGCAACGCGGCGACGGCCCGCAACTGCGCCGGGTCGCTGTGGTAGCCGCGCTCGGCGAGCAGCCGCTGGTAGGCGTCGGTGACGCTCACGAACTCACGATAGGCGCGCGCCGCGAACCCGTTCGCCGATCAGAAGTTCAGCGTCCGCTTGTCGACCGCCAGCGCCGCCTCCTTCGTCGCTTCGGAGAGCGACGGGTGGGCGTGGCAGATGCGCGCGATATCCTCGCTGCTCGCCTTGAACTCCATCGCGACGACCGCCTCCGCGATCAGCTCGCTTGCGAGCGGCCCGATGATGTGGACGCCGAGAATCTCGTCGGTCTTCGCGTCGGCGAGAAACTTCACGAAGCCGCTCGTGTCGCCGATCGCGCGCGCCCTGCCGTTGGCGGCGAACGGGAACTGCCCCGCCCGGTAGGCGCGGCCCTCGGCCTTCAACTGCTGCTCGGTCTGGCCGACCCAGGCGATCTCGGGCGCGGTGTAGATCACCCACGGGATGGTGTTGAAGTTGACGTGGCCGTGCTGGCCGGCGATCCGCTCGGCGACGGCCACGCCCTCTTCCTCGGCCTTGTGCGCGAGCATCGGCCCGCGCACCACGTCGCCCACCGCCCAGACGTTGGCCAGATTGGTGCGGCATTCGTCGTCGACGACGATCGCGCCGCGCTCGTCGAGCGCAAGGCCGACGCCCTGCGCGTTCAAGCCCTCGGTGTGGGGCACGCGGCCGATGGAGACGATCAGCCGATCGACGTCGAGCTTCTGCGCCGCGCCCTTGGCGTCCGTGTAGCTCACCGCGACGCCCTGCTTGCCGGACTTGACGGCGTCGATCTTCACGCCGAGCTCGATCGCGAGACCCTGCTTCTTGAAGAGCTTGTGCGCCTCTTTGGCAACCCCTTCGTCGACCGCGCCGAGGAAGGTCGGCAGCGCTTCGAGCACCGTCACCTCGGCGCCGAGGCGGCGCCACACCGAGCCCATCTCGAGCCCGATCACGCCCGAGCCGACGACGCCGAGCCGCTTCGGGACGGCACCGATGCGCAGCGCGCCGTCGTTCGAGACGATGCGCTCCTCGTCGAATGCGACGCCGGGCAGCGCCCGCGCCGACGAGCCGGTGGCGACGATCACGTGCGCCGCGGTCAGCTTCTGTTCGTCGGCGCCGCTGACCGCGAT
>CAZVNC010000551.1:0-2193 GCA_964628305.1 uncultured Ideonella sp. | reverse complement strand
AGCCAGGCGCGGCCGGGCCGCCGCCACCAGACGGCTTGCGCGCTGGCGCGGCGCGAGCCGTCGGTCACGCCGCGGCGCAGCGGTTCACGCCGGTGCGCCAAACACGCTGCGCCACAGCGCGAGCACGGCGTCGCGCGGCGCGCTCATCGACTCCGGCTCGACCTGGGTCGGCCGCTCGTCGAGCCGCGCCTGGTGCTGCGCGCGGCGCAGTTCGCGGTAGGCGTTGGCCGCCGCGACGCCGACCCCCGCCGGCAGCAGGCCGCCGGCTTCGGCGCGCTGCAGCAGCGCGATGTTGCCGGCGTTGTCCAGCAGTTCGGCGTGCGCCGCGCCGTGCAAGAGGACGAGGAACTGAACGGCGAACTCGGCATCGAGCATGCCGCCCGGGCTGTGCTTGACGTCGAACAGCCCCGCCTTCACCGGCCGCGCGGCGCGCATCTTGTCGCGCATCGCCTGCACCTCGGCGCTGAGCGCTGCGGCGTCGCGCGGCGCGCACAGCACGGCGCGGCGCGCGGCCTCAAAGCGGGCGCTGAGCGCCGGCCAGCCTGCGCAGTAGCGCGCCCGCGTCAGCGCCTGGTGCTCCCAGGTCCAGGCGGTGTTGCTGCCGCGCCCTTCCTGGTAGTGCTCGAAGGTGCTCATCGAGGTCACGAGCAGGCCCGAATTGCCGTTCGGGCGCAGCGCGGTGTCGATGTCGAACAGCTCGCCCGCCGAGGTACGCAGCGTGAGCCAGCCGATCAGCTTGCGAACGAAGGCGGCGTAGATCTCGGCCAGCCGGTCCGCATCGGCGCGGTCGTCGTTCTCGTCGTAGACGAAGACGACGTCGAGGTCGCTGCCGTAGCCGAGCTCCTTGCCGCCGAGCTTGCCGTAGGCGATGACGCCGAACTGCGGCGTCGCGCGGTGCGCCTGCTTGAAGTGCTTCCAGGCCCACTGGATCGTGCATTGCAGCGTCGCGTCGGCGAGCGCCGAGAGGTCGTCGGCGACCTGCTCGACGCTGATGTGGCCCTCGACGTCGCGCACCAGGGTGCGGAACACCTCGGCGTGATGCGCGCGGCGCAGCGTGTCGAGCAGCGACTCCTCGTCGGCTTCGCCGGCGCGCTCCCACGCCGCATGGCGCGCGTCGAGGTCGGCGAGCAGTGCGGCGCCGTCGAAACGCCCGTGCAGCAGGCGCTCGTCGGCGAGTTCGTCGATCACGCCGGGGTGGCGCATCAGGTAGCGCATCGGCCAGCGCGCGATGCCGAGCAGGCGCAGCAGCCGGCGCAGGACCTCGGTGCGCTCGACGAGCAGCGCGAGATAGCTTTCGCGCCGCAGCAGCGGCTCGACCCAGTCGATGAAGCGCAACGCGGCGTCCGGCGTGCAGTCGCCCTGCTTCACGGCTTCGGCTGCGCCGCCGATCAAGCGCGCCAGACGCAGCTTGCTCTCGTCGCGCAGCGCCTGGACCCGCGGCCGCGCGCACCAGGTGCGAACGGTTTCGGCGAGCGCTTCGGGTAACTGGGCGATGAACTCCTCGCTGTCGACCGCGAGCGGCCCGCTGCCGCAGTTGCGGCAGGCACCGTTGCCGTTGCCGTTGGCCGGCGCGCGGCCATCGTGCAGCAGGGCATCGAACTCGGTGGCGACGAATTCGCGCGCCTCGCCAAGCCGGTGCAGCAGATCGCATGCCGTCGTGCGGCCGTCCGGATCGAGGCTGCGCGCGGTCCACTCGAGATCGGCATCGTCCTGCGGCAGCAGATGGGTCTGGCGGTCGTCGAGGTACTGGATGCGGTGCTCGACGCGCCGCAGCAGCGTGTAGGCGTCGGCGAGACGCTCGGCGCTCTCGGGCTTCATAAGCCCGGCGTCGACGAGCTTTCGCAGCGCCAACAGCGTCGAGCGGGTGCGGATCTCGGGGAACTGCCCGCCGCGCACGACGAGCAGCAACTGGACGATGAACTCGATCTCGCGGATGCCGCCGCGCGAGAGCTTGACGTCGTTGGCGCGCGCCGGGCGGCCGGCGGCGCGGCGCTGCGCCTCGTCGCGCACCTTGCGGTGCAACTGGCGCAGGCCTTCGAACACGCCGTAGTCGAGATACTTGCGGTAGACGAACGAGGTGACCGTCGAGCGCAGTGCGAGCGCGCGGCCGTTCGCCACGCTCTCGAAGGGCGCGACGACGCGACTCTTCAGCCACGCGAAGCGCTCCCACTCGCGGCCCTGGACCATGAAGTA
>CAZVNC010000550.1:0-2195 GCA_964628305.1 uncultured Ideonella sp. | reverse complement strand
GCCTTGTTGCAGCTCGGTTACCGAACCGTGCGCTTCAACTTCCGCGGGGTCGGCGCGTCGTCCGGCGCGTGGGACGAAGGGCGCGGCGAGGTCGACGACGCGCTGGCGGTGGTCGCCGCCGAGCGCGGCGCCGATGCCGCGCTGGTGCTGGCGGGCTTCTCGTTCGGCGGCTATGTCGCCGCCGCGGCGGCGTCGCGCCTGCCGGCGCCGGATCACGCCGAGCGGCTGATCCTCGTCGGGCCGTCGACCCAGAAGCATCAGCTCCCCGTCGTGCCCGACGATACCCTGGTCGTCCACGGCGAGCAGGACGACGTCGTGCCGCTCGCGGCGACGCTCGCCTGGGCGCGGCCGCAATCGCTGCCGATCGTCGTCGTTCCCGGCGGCGGGCATTTCTTCCACGGGCAGCTCGGCCTGCTCAAGAACATCGTGTTGCGCGCCTGGCACTGACCGCGCCGACCGCGACAACGCACTCTCACACGCCTCATGAAAAGACTTCTCGCCTTCCTGCTCTGCCTCCCGCTCGCCGCCCCGGCCCTGGCCCAGATGCCGCAACCGCCCGAGGTTGCTGCCAAGAGCTATCTGCTGCTCGACATGACGAGCAACCAGGTGCTCGCCGAGCGCGATGCGGATGCGCCGTCCGATCCGGCGTCGCTCACCAAGCTGATGACGGGCTACATCGTCTTTGCCGCGCTGCGCGACAAGAAGATCGGCATCGACCAGCCGATCACCGTCTCGGTGCGCGCCTGGAACGAGCGCAAGGCCGGCGGCTCGCTGATGTTCATCGAGCCGCGCAGCCAGCCGAAGGTGAGCGATCTGCTGCGCGGCATGATCGTCAACTCGGGCAACGACGCGTCGGTTGCGCTGGCCGAGGCGGTCGGCGGCACGCTCGAGAACTTCGTCGACCTGATGAACCGCCAGGCCCAGGCCTGGGGCCTGAAGAACACACAGTTCAAGAACGTCACCGGCCTGACCGAGCCGGGCCACCACAGCACGGCGCGCGACATGTCGGTGATCGCGGCCCACATCATCAACGACTTCCCCGACTACTACACGATCTACTCGATCCGCAAGTACCGCTTCGACGGCGCGCCGGCGTCGAACGAGAACAACCGCAACGTGCTGCTGCTGCGCGATCCGTCGGTCGACGGCATGAAGACCGGGCACACCGACGCCGCCGGCTATTGCCTCGTCGCGTCGGCGGCGCGCGAATTTCCGAACCTCGCACAGACCGGCACCGGCGGCGGCAAGCGGCGGCTGCTGAGCGTGCTGCTCAACACGACCTCGGCCAACGCTCGCGCGGACGAGAGCCAGCGCCTGCTGAACTGGGGCTTCACCGCGTTCGAGACGGTGCGGCTGTTCGAGGCCGGGCAGGCGATCGTCTCGCCGCCGGTGTGGAAGGGCACGTCCTCCGAGGCGCATCTGGGCACGACCGGCGCGCTCTTCGTCACGGTGCCCAAGGGCGACGCGGCGAAGCTGCAGACGCGCGTCGAACGCACCGATCCGCTCGTCGCGCCGCTCGCCAAGGGCGCGCGCGTCGGCACGCTCAAGGTCAACTTGCCGAGCGGTGCGACGATCGTCGAGGTGCCGCTTGCGGTGCAGGAGGAGGTGCCGCTCGCGGGCATCCTCGGCCGCGCCTGGGACTCGATCCGGTTGTGGATCAAATGATGCACGCCGCGCCGGCCCGCTCGAGTCGATCCTCCTGACCCGTCGCAATGGCCCCGGCCCGATAATCGGCGCACCATGCAGACACTGCCCGACAGCCTGAGCTACCTGAACGGGGCCTACGGTACGCTCGCCGACGCCAAGGTCAGCGTGCTCGACCGCGGCTTCGTCTTCGGCGACGGCATCTACGAGGTGCTGCCGGTCTACGGCCGGCGCATCTTTCGCTTCGAAGAGCACATGGCGCGCCTCGATCGCAGCCTGGGCAAGGTCCGCATCGCCAATCCGCATCCGGCCGCGGGCTGGCTCGAGATCGCGCGCAAGCTGATCGCGGCCCACGCGAGCGACGACCAGCTCGTCTACATCCAGGTGACGCGCGGCGTCGCGCCGCGCGACCATGTGATGCCGCCGGGGATAGAGCCGACCGTCTTCATGATGGCGAGCGCGATGAAGCCGCCGACCGCCGAGCAGCGCCACCAGGGCGTCGCCTGCGTCACGGCGCGCGACTTTCGCTGGGAGCGCGGCGACATCAAGAG
>CAZVNC010000549.1:0-2196 GCA_964628305.1 uncultured Ideonella sp. | reverse complement strand
GCACCTCGATCCGGCCCCGCTGCAGCGCACGCGCGCCGGCCACGAGCGACAGCAGGCTGGACTTGCCGACGCCGTCGGGCCCGATCAGCCCCACCATGCGGCCGGCCGGGAACTCCAGCGTCACGTCGTCCAGCGCCAGCGTCTTGCCGTAGCGCAGCGTCAGGCCCTGCAGCCGCGCGACCGCGGGCCGGTCCGGCAGCGTCACGCGCTTACTCCATCACCTTCACCGCCAGCGAGGCCGGCCACTCGCGCGTCGGGTCGGTGCGCACCCAGGCCATGCCGGGCAGGCCGGTCTTGACCTGTGCCAGGTGTTTCAGCAGCAACTCGCGGTCGATCTGCGCACGCACGCGAAACATCAGCTTCTCGCGTTCGCTGGCCGTCTCCACCGTCTTCGGCGTGAACTGCGCGCTGGCCGAAACGAAGGACACGCGCGCCGGAATCACGAACTGCGGCGCGGCGTCGAGCACGATGCGCACCTCGCTGCCGATGGCCAGCCGTCCGGCCGCGGCCGCAGGCAGGAAGAAGGTCATGAACACATCGGACAGATCGACCAGGTTCAGCACCTTGCCGCCCGCCGGCACGACCTCGCCGATGTTGGCGACGCGGTACTGCACGCGGCCGGCCAGCGGCGCCTTCAGCGTGCTGTCGGCGATGTCGGCCTCGATCCGCGCCAGCGCCGCTTCGCCGGCCGCCACCGCGGCGTGCGCGCCGGCCACCTGCGAGCGCGCGGCGTCGATCGCCGCCTGGGCCGCCTTCTCCTGCGCGCGCGCGGCATTGGTGGTGGCCTCGGCGCCCTTCATGCTGGCGAGGTCGTTGTCCAGGTCCTGGCGCGGCCACATGCCCTGCGCCGCCAGCGTCTTGGAGCGCTCGTACTTCGCCCGCACCGCGGTCAGCGTGGCTTCGTGCTGAGCGATGGCCGCCAGCGCGCTGTGGCGGTCGCTTTCGCGCGCCGCGACCTGCGCCTGGGCGGTGGCGACCGCCGTCTTCGCCTGCGCGATCTGCGCCCGCGCCTCGTCGCGCTGGGCGTTCAGCACGTCGACCTGGATGTGCGCGAGCACCTGCCCCTTCTCGACGAAGTCGCCTTCGCGCACCAGCACGTCCTGCAGCCGGCCGCCGGTCTTGGCCGCGATGTCGATTTCGGTCGCTTCGATGCGGCCGTTGCTGCCGATGAAGCCTTCGCCCGGCCCGCGCGTGTTCAAGCGCCCCCACGCGTAGTACGCGGCCACCGCCACGGCGACGGCCGCTGCTGCGAGCAGAGCGCCACGCTTCCAGTCGATGCGCATTCGATCTTTCAGAGTTCAAACCGGTCGCGGGGATGCTACGCGATGCACCGGCGCGCGATCGAGTCGCGGGCCGGCGCTCGGCGAACGAGCCCGGCCGCCGAACGCTGCCTACATCTCCAGCACCACCCGGCCGTCGATCCGCCCTTTCTTCATCGCGCCGAAGATCGCGTTGATGTTGTCGATCTTGTCGGTCGAGTAGTGCGAGCGTACCTTGCCTTCGCCGGCGAACTGCAGCGCCTCCTGCAGGTCGAGCCGCGTGCCGACGACCGAGCCGCGCACCGTCTTGGCATTGGACACGACGTCGAAGATCGGCAGATCGAAGCTGCCCGGCGGCAGGCCGACGAGCGACATCGTGCCGCGCTTGTGCAGCATGCCGACGGCTTGCGCGAAGGCGGCGCGCGACACAGCCGTGACGAGCACGCCGTGCGCGCCGCGCACGTGGCGCTGCACCTCGGCGACCACGTCCTGCGTCGCGGCGTTCAGCGTCAGCTCGGCGCCCAGGCTCTTGGCCAGCGCCAGCTTGTCGTCGGCAATGTCGACCGCGATGACGTGAAAGCCCATCGCCTTGGCGTACTGCACCGCCATGTGCCCGAGCCCGCCGATGCCGGAGACGGCGACCCAGTCGCCAAAGCAGTGTTCGCAGTGGCCGCAGGCGGTGTGCAGCCAGGGCACGCCGACGCGGTCGCCCTCCTTCAGGAACTTGACGCCTCGGCCGACGCCGGCAACGAAGCCCGCGCCTTCGTGCCCGGGGATGAACGGCAGCGACGGCTTGACCGGCCAGTCGCCTTCGGCCGCATGCAGATCGGTGTGACACACACCCGAGGCGACCACCTTGACCAGCACCTGGCCCTCCGGCACGTCGGGAATGTCCACTTCTTCGACCACCAGTGGCTTGCCGAATTCGTGCACCAGC
>CAZVNC010000548.1:0-2198 GCA_964628305.1 uncultured Ideonella sp. | reverse complement strand
CGCGCCGATTTCGAGTATCTGAAGTCGCAGGTCGACGCCATCGCTCCCGGCTGCACGCCGAAGGTGACGATTCCATCGCCGACGATGCTGCACTTTCGAGGCGGCCGCGCCGGGATCAGCCGCGACGCATACCCGGAACTAGAACCGGCCTTCTACGACGATGTCGCAAGCGCCTATGGGGACGAGTTGCAATCGCTGTTCGACGCCGGCTGCCGCTACGTGCAGATGGATGACACCAACATGGCCTATCTGTGCGACGAGAAGATGCGCGAGGCGGCGCGCCAGCGCGGCGACGACCCGAACGAACTGCCGCACCGCTATGCCGCGTTCATCAACAAGGTGGTGGCGCTAAAGCCCGCGGGCATGACGCTGGCCATGCACCTGTGCCGCGGCAACTTCAAGAGCACGCACGCCGCTTCGGGCAACTACGAGCCGGTGGCCGAGGCGTTGCTTGCGGAGATGAACCTCGACGCCATCTTCATGGAGTACGACGACGACCGCTCCGGCGACTTCCGGCCGCTGCGCTATTTGAAACCCGGGAAGATCGTGGTGCTGGGACTTGTGACGACCAAGTTCGGCGAGATGGAAGACAAGGAAACGCTAAAGCGCCGCATTGCGGACGCCGCGAAATATGCTCCGCTCGAACAACTCGCCCTGAGCCCGCAGTGCGGCTTTTCGAGCACCGTGCACGGCAACAACATCGCCGTCGAAGCGCAACGCCAGAAGCTGCGACTAGTGGTCGAAACCGCAGCCGAAGTCTGGGGCTGAAGCGGCAAACACTCGCCCTGATCGCCCTGAAGTTGGGCTGCGAGCGCTCGTCGCACGACGGCCGCGTTGATATCAGCGTGCCGCCGCGCGGGGTCGGGCGACGCTGTCAATCTCCTGACCGAAGAGTTTGCCGTAGCGGAATCCGACCCATGCGTGCTCGCGCATCAGCATCTCGACGCGGGCCGATTCGCGCTGCTCCAGCGCGTCGACGACCAGCTGGTGCTGCAGCTGCGCTACTTGCAGTTTGCGGTACTCACGGTCAAGTGCGCGCATGTCGATGACGATGGAATCGGCCGAGGCGAACGGAAGGTGGTTATTGCGCGCGATGGCGTCGGCGATCACGCGGCTTGGATCGGATTCGACAATCACGCGGTGAAAGGCATCGTTGACCCGGCTCCAGCCGGCAATCGACGCCGGATCCAGGCGTCCGGGCGCCAACAACTCGACACCATCGACCAGGCACTGCTGGAGGGCCTCTCGCTCCTCGCTCGTCAGACCCCGTTCGGCGAGGTGGCGCGCGGCCATGCCTTCGAGCACGCCGCGGACCTCGATCGCGCGCTGGACATCGACATCGGAGATCGTGCGAACGACGAAGCCGCGCTTGCCGGCTTTCTCGAGCAGGCCTTCGTGCTCTAGCGTGCGAATCGCCAGTCGCAC
Source organism: uncultured Ideonella sp. (assembly GCA_964628305.1). GTDB lineage: Bacteria > Pseudomonadota > Gammaproteobacteria > Burkholderiales > Burkholderiaceae_C > CAIKUF01. The sequence continues at coordinate 773 of CAZVNC010000548.1, read as the reverse complement.
CGGCATGCGCGAGACCCCGAGCGCTTCGGACACCGGGATCTCCGCCATGCGCGTTCCGGCGGCGAACTCGCCCTCGATGATGCGGCGGCGCAGTTCGACGAGCACCGACGGCGTATCTGGGCACGACTTCGGTCGGGGTTTGGGGGGTGACATTGGTATGCAGGGGGCAATGGGCGACGGGCCGCGCCGGAGCAAATGTACCGCGAGTCATTCGCCCGATCGACATCAAAGCATGACGTCAATGGATCCAATACGTCTAGAAACAAGACAAGAGTTTGACTTCAATCATAGGAACTCAGCGCTAACCCCGAGACATTGCGTCGCAATATTGGATCCAAATAGCACCCATGGATCAATCTGAGCACGCCGAGCCGTGAACCGCCTGCGGAGCTGGTCGCTGCGTCATGCACGTGGGTTGAGTACGCTGTACCGCGCGCTCTCCGCGGCTGCCCCGAAGCTTACGCCCGTGGTGCGCTGGCTGGGCCGCGAGCGTTTGGAGCACGTCCTGCTGCCGATGGAGCGCAGCGCCAAGTCGGCGCTCTTCGGCTGCCGCATGTGCGGGCAGTGCGCGCTCTCCGTGACCGGCATGGCCTGCCCGATGGGCTGCGCGAAGGAGATGCGCAACGGACCGTGCGGCGGCGTGCGTGCCGACGGCCACTGCGAGGTGCGGCCCGCGCAGCGTTGCACCTGGGTCGACGCGACCGAAGGCGATGCGCGCATCGATCCCGACCACACGCCAGGCTGGATCCAGCGCAGCAGCCCGCTGGACCAGC
>CAZVNC010000547.1:0-2209 GCA_964628305.1 uncultured Ideonella sp. | reverse complement strand
CAGCGCGATCTTGTCGAAGCCGAAGTCGATCATTCAGCGTTGCGGCGGCGGATTTTCGCGGGCGCGGACGCTCGCTCAGGCCTTCGTCTTGGCCTCGACGTCGACCGTCTCGGCCGACTTCTGCGCGTTGCTGACCTGCTGCGGCGGGGCGCCGGCGCCTTCGCCGGCGGCGGAGGTCGAGCCGTCGCGCACGCCGTCCTTGAAGCCCTTGACGGCGCCGCCGAGGTCGGCGCCGATGTTCTTCAGCTTTTTGGTGCCGAAGATCAGCACGACAACCAGCAGAACGATCAGCCAATGCCAGATGCTGAATGAACCCATGATTTTCTCCTGCAAAGGAACGGTCGATTCTAGGTCAGCGGGTGTCTCGCCCGGCAGCAAGGTTTTCGCGCAGCGCGACGTCGCAGCCAGCCCTCCGGCATGAACGCGCCGAGCCGGATCAGCCCTTGAGCCAGGGCCGCGGGCCGCCCATCACGTGCATGTGCAGATGCTGCACCTCCTGGCCGCCGTCGGGCCCGGTGTTGACGACGATCCGGAAGCCTCTTTCGACCCCCAGTTCGCGCGCAAGTTTCGGCGCCAGTGCCATCATTCGGCCGAGCATCGGCGCATGCTCGGTGCCGGTGTCGTACATGGTCGCGATGTGCTGCTTCGGAATGACGAGGAAATGCACCGGCGCCCAGGGCGCGATGTCGTGGAAGACGAACAGTTCGTCGTCCTCGTAGACCTTGCGGCTGGCGATCTTGCCGGCGGCGATCTTGCAGAAGATGCAGTCGGGATCCTGCGTCATGCCACGGCCCGGTTGTCGTTCAGCGCCATCCAGCCCTTCACGACGCGGTAGAGGAACCACAGCGAGATCAGGCACCAGGCGATCCAGCCAGGGACGACGAAGAGCACCCACAGCGGCGCGGTGACGAGGTAGAGCACCCCGGCCCACAGCACGGTCCGGATCCGCCAGCCGAAGTGCGACTCCTGCCAGGTGCCGGCGGCGTCGCCCTTCTTCACGAGGTCGATGATGAAGGCGACGAGCAGCAGCAGGATGCTCGCCTGCACGCCCGGGATCACCGCCGAGACGGCGACGATCGTGTGCAGCGCGTAGCTGACATGGCCGACATTCTTGAGCGACTGCTCGCGATCCGACAGCACCAGCAAATCCGTCATACCTCACCCTCCTCCCGTCGTTGCGCCTTGCGCGCGGCGAATTCCTCGAGCCCCGACAGCCCCTCGCGCCGCTCGAGTTCGGCGAGCACGTCGGCCGGCCGCAGGTCGAACGCGGCGAGCACGAGCAGGGTGTGAAACCAGAGGTCGGCCACTTCGGCGACGATCGCCTTCGGCGCGCCGTCCTTTGCCGCCATCACGACCTCGGTCGCCTCTTCGCCGACCTTCTTCAGCATCGCGTCGGTGCCCTTGGCAAAGAGGCGCGCGACGTAGCTCGTCTCGGCCGTGCCCGCCGCGCGACGCTGCGCGATCACGTCGGCCAAGCGCGCTAGCGTGTCGTTGCCGGTTGTCGCGTCCATCTGCCCTATCTGTAGATCGAGGCCGGGTCTTTCAAGACCGGCTCGACCTCGACCCAGGCGCCCTTGTCCAGGCGCCGGAAGAAGCACGAATGGCGCCCGGTGTGGCAGGCGATCCCGGGCTCGTGGCCAAGTTGCGTGACCTCGAGCAGAAGCACGTCGGCGTCGCAGTCGAGCCGCATCTCGTGCACCTGCTGGACGTGACCGGATTCCTCGCCCTTGTGCCACAGGCGCTGGCGCGAGCGGCTCCAGTAGATCGCCTCGCCGCGCGCTGCCGTCTGCGCCAGCGCCTCGCGGTTCATCCAGGCGACCATCAGCACATCGCCGCTGCCGGCCTCCTGCGCGATCACCGGCAGCAAGCCCTGCGCATCCCACTTCACCTCGTCGAGCCAGCTCATCGGGGCAGTGTAGCAAGCGCTCCCGATCGCGCGTGGCAGGGCGCGAGTGTCAGGCGAAGTGCGTCGCGCCGCTGAAACCGCACTCCTCGGCAAACCAACGCAAGACCGGCAATGTGCCGGGCAGCACCGGCGAGACCTGGACCGGCAGCGCCTGCCACGCCATCTTCTGGCCCTCGCGCATCTCGAACGCACCGGTCCAGGCAAACACCTTGCAGAAGTGCAACCGCACCAGCGCGTGCGGATAGTCGAAGAGTTCGACCTGCCACGGCTCGGCGGCAGCAATCGTGATGCCGAGTTCCTCGT
>CAZVNC010000546.1:0-2214 GCA_964628305.1 uncultured Ideonella sp. | reverse complement strand
TCGCGGATCAGCGCCGCGCCGCACAGCAGGATCGACACCATCGTCACGTGGTTGATCAGCTCCGTCATCGCGCCGAACCAGCCCTTGTCCAGTGTCGGGTTGAAGCGCGCGCGCAGCGCCAGCTCCACCGGCGCCGCCGTGCCGCCCTTGTGGCGCTGCACGAAGGCCGCGATCTCGCCCTGCACGATCTGCTGGATCGCCCCGGCGCCGTTGAAGGCCTGCGCCATGCGGGTGGCGTCGACGTTGAGCTGCAGCGCCGGGGCGCGTCCGGCGAGGACGTCGCGCTGGAAGTTCACCGGAATCACGAGCGCGAAGGTGTAGCGGCCGGCGTCCATGCCGCGGTCGAGCTGCTGCAGGTCGATCATCGACGGGCGCAGGAAATGCGGCGGGTAGAAGGCTGCGGCGATGCGCGCGGAAAGCGGCGAGGCGTCCTCGTCGACGATCGCGATCGGTGCCCGGTTCAGCGTCTCGGGCATCGCGCGCGCGCCGGAATAGACCGAGAAGCCGAACATGAAGACGATCAGCACCAGCATCGCCGGGTCGCGCCACAGGCCCCACAGCTCCTTCACGCCGAGGTACCAGATGTTGGCGAGCGTGCGGCGCATCAGCGTTCCTGCTTCTTCAACAGCGCGATCGCCGTCAGCAGGATCACCGGCACCGCCAGGGCCAGCGCACGCAGCGAGCCGCTCAGGTCGGCGAACTGCAGCCCCTTGTTGAACACGCCGCGGCTGATGTCGATGAAGTGCGCCGCCGGGTAGACGCTGCCGATGAACCGGCCCACGCCATCCATCGAGCTGACCGGGTCGAGCAGGCCGGAGTACTGCGTCGCCGGGATGATCGACGCGATCATCGCCAGGAACATCGCCGCCACCTGGCTGCGCGTGAAGGTCGACGCCAGCAGGCCGATGCCGGTGGCGCAGATCACGTACAGCAGCCCGCCAATCAGCAGCGTGGCGAGGCTGCCGGTGACCGGCACGCCGAACACGGTGACGGCCAGCAGCACCATCAGCACGAAGTTCAGCATCGCCAGCACGACGTAGGGCAACTGCTTGCCGAGCAGGAACTCGGTGCGCGTCACCGGGGTGACGTAGAGGTTGAGGATCGAGCCCAGCTCCTTCTCGCGCACCACGGCCAGCGCGCCGAGCATCGCCGGGATCATCATCAGCAGCAGCGGGATGACCGCCGGCACCATCGCCGGCAGGCTTTGCACGTCGGGGTTGTAGCGAAAGCGCGTCTCGATGCGGGCCGGCGCGGCGGCCGCCGCGTTGCCGGTGCTTGCCAGTGCGCGTTCGGCCAGCCAGCCCTGGTGCATGCCTTGCACGTAGCCGGCCACCGTCTCGGCGCGCGACGGCATCGAGCCGTCGATCCAGGCGCCGATCTGCACGCTGGCGCCGCGCCCGATGTCGCGCGCGAAGCCGGGCGGGATCTCGAGCGCCAGCGACAGCTCGCCGGCGCGCATGCGGCGGTCCAGCTCGGCGCTGTCGGCGAGCGGCGCGCGCAGGATGAAGTAGCGCGAGCCCGACAGGTTGTCGATGTAGTCGCGGCTGGCCGCGGTCTGATCGCGGTCGAGCACCGCGAACGTCAGATCCTCGACATCCATGTTGATGCCGTATCCCATCACGAACATCAGGATCAGCGTGCCGGCCAGCGCCAGCGTCGCGCGCACCGGGTCGCGCTGCAGTTCGAGCGATTCGCGCCAGCTGTAGCTCAGCAGGCGCTGCAGGCTGAAGCGTCGCGGGCGCGGCGGCGGCGCGGCTGGCGCGACGGCCTCGGTGGCGGGCGGCGCGGCGGCGTCGGAGGCTGCGGGCGGCGGTGCGTCCGCGTCGCCGCCTGCCTCGACCAGGTAGCCGATGAAGGCCTCCTCCAGCGTCGCCGCGCCGCGCTTGGCCACGAGCGCCGCCGGCGCGTCGCTGTCGAGCACGCGCCCGGCGTGCATCATCGACATGCGGTCGCAGCGCTCGGCCTCGTTCATGAAGTGGGTCGAGATGAAGATCGTCACCCGGTCGCGCCGCGACAGCTCGATCAGCAGCCGCCAAAAGGCGTCGCGCGCGACAGGGTCCACGCCCGAGGTCGGCTCGTCGAGGATCAGCAACTCAGGCTTGTGCACCATCGCGACCGCCAGCGACAGCCGCTGGCGCATGCCCAGCGGCAGGCTGTCGGGCAGGCTGGCGCGCACCTCGCCCAGGCCGAAGCGCTCGACCATCTCGTCGACGC
>CAZVNC010000545.1:0-2217 GCA_964628305.1 uncultured Ideonella sp. | reverse complement strand
GCACCAAGTCACCCCTGGCGAGAAGGCGCCCGAAGAGTTCAACGTCATCATCGAGATCCCGATGAACGCCGATCCCGTCAAGTACGAGGTCGACAAGGACAGCGGCGCGCTGTTCGTCGATCGCTTCCTGACGACGTCAATGCACTATCCGTGCAACTACGGCTACATCCCGCAGACGCTCGCTGGCGACGGCGATCCGGCGGATGTGCTCGTCATCACGCCGTACCCGCTGACGCCCGGTGTCGTCGTCACCTGCCGGCCGCTCGGCGTGCTGATGATGGACGACGAAGCCGGCGTCGACTCCAAGCTGCTCGCGGTGCCGGTGGACAAGGTGCTCAAGATCTACAGCCATTGGCACAAGCCGGAAGACGTGAACGAAATGCGGCGCAAGACCATCGAGCACTTCTTCCAGCACTACAAGGATCTCGAGCCCGGCAAGTGGGTCAAGGTCCAGTCCTGGCAAGGGCCCGAGGCGGCGATCCGCGAGATCGCCCAGGGCATCGAGGCCTGGAAGAAGCACGTCCAGGCCTGAAGCGCGCCGCCCAGGCGGCGCGGCCGAGGCTCAGGCGAGCGCCTTCGCCTTGAGCTTGGCGTATTCGTCCTGCGTGATGGTGCCGGCGTCGAGCAAGGCCTTGGCCTCGCTGATGTGCTCCGCCGGCGACTTGCCCGCGACGGATCGGATGTAGGCGTCGGTGTCGGCCTTCGCGCGCTGCATCGATGCGCTCTGGCGCGCCGCCATGCCCTTGCCGCGCGCGATGATGTAGATGATCGCGGTAAGCATCGGGATGAAGACGAGGCCGATGATCCACAGCACCTTCGAGCCGCCGCCGAGTTCGGAATCCCGGAACAGGTCGACGATGATCTGGAACAGGATCATCAGGTAGGCGATGAACAGGAAGGCCGAAAGCATCAGCCAGATCAGGTCCCAGAAATTGCTCATGGTCGAAGCTCCCGATGGTTTGAAGTTGTAGGAACGGGGCGCGCTAGCGGTTCGTTGCGCCGCGAACCGATTTGCGCAGGAACTGGACGACGAATCCGCCCGTGAACATGCCGAGGATGTAGACGAGCAGCACGAGCAGCGAGACCGGCATCGTGACGCTCATCGAGAACAGCGACACCGTCGCCGACTCGAAGTTCTGGACCTTGAACATCAGCACGATGCCGGCAAGGATCACGATCAGGGCGATATAGACGTAGCGCATATTCGTCTCCGGCCAGTGTTCTCGAGAGCGCATCAGCGCGAGGCGGGGCGTAGTGTAGCGTGGCAACACCGGCTCGAACCGCCCCGTCACGCGGTGCCCCTTTCAGTCGGCGCGCGCCTCGACGTACGGCGCGACAGACTGTTCCTTGCGTGAACCGAACGCATGGCTGTAGACCCAGGTGAACTCGGCGCCGAACAGGAAGATCTGCGCCGAGTAGTAGACCCACAGCAGCACGACGACGAGCGATGCTGCGGCGCCGAACAGGGTCGAGATGCCGCTGTGTCCGATGTAGACGCCGATCAGGAACTTGCCGGCAAGAAAAAGCAGCGAAGTGAACGTCGCGCCGACCCAGACGTCGCGCCAGGCAACTCCCGCGCGCGGCATCACCTTGTAGATCAGCGCGAAGATGCACGTGACGAGGCCGATGCTCAGCGACACCTCGATCGCGTTGGCGAACGTCCACCAGCCGATCGCCTGCGGGTCCCACCAGCGGCCGACGGCGGCCAGTGCGGCGCTCAAAGCGAGCGAGACGATGAGCAGGAAGCCGAAGCCGAGGATCATGCCGAACGACAGCAGCCGCGCGCGCAGCAGCGACCACAGGCCCGAGCGCGGCGCCCGGTGCGGCACGCGCCAGATGCGGTCGAGCGCGTCCTGCAGTTCGGCAAAGACCGAGGTCGCACCGATGAAGAGCAGGACCGAGCCGAAGACCGTCGCGAGCCCGCTCTCCGACGAGCGCCCGACCTGTTCGAGCAGCGATTGCACCGCGGACGCACCGGCCGAGCCGAGCATGCCGTGCAATTGAACGTAGATCTCGCCGCGCGCCGCTTCCTCGCCGAACACGAACCCGGCGACCGCGATCACGATCAGCAGCAGCGGCGCGATCGAGAACATCGTGTAGAACGCGAGCGCCGCGCCCATGCTCTGCGCATAGTCCTTGACCCAGTTCTCGCCGGCGGCGCGCAGCATCGTGCCGATGTCGCGCGGCGTCATGCGCGGCTCACAAGGAAACGCCGGG